>JANPBE010000477.1:0-1027 GCA_031430295.1 Phyllobacterium sp. | reverse complement strand
GTGAGCTTCGCGACGCTGCTCAATGCATCGCTAATGTATTTGAACTGACAGCGACCATCCGAGCGGCTTCTGAGATATCTCCGAGCGTATTCCGCATGCATTGCGTATCATGTTCGGGCGTTCGGCGACCGCATTGCGATCGCCAAAAACCTGTGCATTTCGTCGTTGTGACTTTGACCACATGTCTCAATTGCGCCATGGTCTATCCATGAAATCATCAGACATTATGGTCCCGATTTCGGGCAAAAAATTGCTGTTCGTCATGGCCGCGGAGGCCGAGTACGGACCGCACTTGAAGGCCCGTTTTGTCCCGCTTTTAACCGGCGTCGGCCCTGTCGAATCCGCCATTTCCTTGTCTGGTTTTCTGGCCACTATGGCGGCGCAAAATACCCCTCCAGACCTTGTCATTTCGCTCGGTTCCGCGGGTTCCAGAACACTGAAACAGACCCACGTCTATCAAGTCAAATCAGTCTCCTATCGCGATATGGATGCCAGCGCCCTAGGCTTCGAAAAGGGCCTCACGCCCTTCCTCGATATTCCCAAAATCTTGCGGTTACCACTCCTGATTCCCGGCGTTGAAAGTGCAACATTATCCACCGGTGCCAACATCGTTTCGGGTTCCACGTATGACTCAATTGACGCCGATATGGTGGACATGGAAACGTTTGCGCTACAGCGCTGCTGCATGATTTACAGTATCCCGCACGTTGGCCTGCGCGGCATTTCGGATGGCGTTTCAGAGTTAAGCCATATCGCTGATTGGACTGAATACCTTGATATTATTGACGAAAAATTAGCTCTTTGCGTCGATACTATTTTCAGCGGTGTAAAATCCGGCTTGCTCCCTGCGCGTTGAGCGATGTGTGGCGCATTTGAATCAACACATTAACACGGCGACTCAACCACCGAAGACGATGAATCAATTCGTTCAGTTTTCCCGTTAACCCGTTGCATTGACTCATGTTTTTTACTAAACGCTCGCCATGAGCACACAGCCCCACCAAGCCATTCTTATCATTGATTTCGG
>JANPBE010000476.1:0-2531 GCA_031430295.1 Phyllobacterium sp. | reverse complement strand
TCGTGCATGAAAATAGGACGCGTCGCACTGTGGCTTTCCGCCATCGCCTTATGCTCCCAAGCGGGAGCTGATGAAATCCGGCTCGTCAAAAATGCTATGATCTACCCGTCCAACGTCATGATATCCAGCCTGCTGAATTCCCACGATTTTAGCACACTAACGACAGCAATAAAATCCGTGCACCTTGAACAACCCCTGATGAAGCCGGGATCATACACCCTGTTCGCGCCGGATAATGCAGCGTTCGCCGCCCTGCCGGAAGCTGTCGCGGCGCGCGTATTCCTTCATGTTAATCGCGATGAAATGGCAAAGCTGTTGGCTTGCCATTTAGTCATCAACCCACCTGAAGCGGGCAAGCGTTTGCTGGATATCGCGACAGAAGGCGTGCCCCTGCGATTAAAAACGCTCGGCGGCTGCACGTTGACCCTCATGAAATCCAACGGTCATCTCACCATCACCGATGGCACCGGCCAAACATCGCAAATTACAGATAGTGATGTCGCGCAATCCAACGGCATGATGCAAATGATCGACCATGTGCTGTTGCCGATGAATTAAATATCCAAAAATAATTTTCACTTTTCCTGAAACTTATATGCGGTCCCTCCCGTTATGTCTTTGTCCCCAGTGGATGAAACGAATTTTTCAAACGAGGAGCTACCAATATGTTCAAGAAATCACTCATCCTTTCGACGGTCGCGGCCACACTCGCATTTGGCTCGTTTGCCTATGCAGCTAACCCAATGGTTGGCGGCGGCGAAATGTTGGCCACTAAGAACATCATCGAAAATGCCGTAAACTCCAAGGATCACACAACATTGGTTGCCGCTGTTAAGGCTGCCGGTCTTGTCGAAACATTGCAGGGCGCAGGCCCGTTCACAGTATTCGCGCCAACAAACGAAGCCTTTGCTGCACTGCCAGCAGGCACCGTTGACACATTGTTGAAGCCTGAGAGCAAGGACATGCTCGTCAAGGTTTTGACATGCCATGTAGTTCCAGCCAAGGCGATGGCCGCAACTGTTATGGGCATGATTAAGGACGATGGCGGCGCACACAAGGTGAAGACCGTTGGCGGCTGTGAATTGACACTCAAGATGGACGGCGACAAGGTAACTGTAACTGACGAAACAGGCGGCGTTGCAAACGTAACCATCGCTGACGTTGAACAGTCAAACGGCGTTATCCACGTAATCGATAAGGTTCTGTTGCCTAAGTAAGGGTAACTGACAAGGAATTCGCGAATTCGTGATTTCCGGTTGAAGGCCAAGCTTAGTAATATGCCTCCAAGATAGCACAAATGCTTGGCTTTCCACCCGATTGTCCGCAGCCACCCCGCTGCGGGCAATCAAACATTAAAAGGTGATGCAAATGAATCGTCGTATGTTTTTGAATACAACATTTCTGGTCGCTGGCGCAGTGGTTGTACCCGCCGTGATCAGTGGCAAGTTTGGCATCAAGAGTTCAGCCATTGCCGCGACTGGCAAGTTTGAGGTCGAAAAGACCGAAGCCGAATGGCGCAAGATTTTGAGCCCCGAACAATTTTCCATATTGCGCGAAGAAGGCACTGAGCGGCCTTTTAGCAGCGCCTTGCTGGATGAACATCGCAAGGGCAATTTCCATTGCGCGGGCTGTGATCTCCCCGTCTATGGTTCCTACGCGAAGTTTGACAGTGGCACGGGTTGGCCAAGTTTCTATGAATCGCTTCCAAATGCGATTGGCAATCAAGAAGACAACACGCTGTTCATGACCCGCAGCGAAATCCACTGCCGCCGCTGCGGCGGGCATTTCGGCCATGTATTTGATGATGGTCCAAAGCCCACCGGTATGCGCCATTGCTTGGATGGCGTGGCGCTGACGTTCAAGCCGGATGCTGCTTAAATATTGCCCTAGGTCGCAGGTGTCGCTATCTCAATCGGCGTAAAATCAATCGCCTTAAAAATTGCCGCGTGTAGCCGCTCGATGCCGAGGCGCTTTTCGGATGATGTCACAATCACGTCCGGATAGGCCGCAGCGCGTTTTTTTAGTTTTTCCAAAGTAGCGGCAACCAGCGGCGCAATCTGGGCATCGTGTAGTTTGTCGGATTTTGTTAGCACAATTTGATACGAAACCGCCGCCTTATCCAAAAGCGTCAGTACATCCTCATCATTTTTCTTAATGCCGTGGCGGGAATCAATCAGCACAAATACGCGCTTGAGCGACACGCGCCCGCGCAGGTATGAAAACACCAGTCTGGTCCACTTGTCGACCTGATCCTTTGGTGCTTCGGCATACCCATAACCCGGCATATCCACCAGCGTCATCGGCGGCAAATCTTCCATCGTGCCTTCAAAGCCATCGGGCACAAAGAAGTTAAGCTCCTGCGTCCGGCCCGGCGTATTGGATGTGCGCGCTAGGCCGCCTTGGCCCGTCAGCGCGTTGATAAGCGATGATTTCCCAACATTAGAGCGCCCCGCAAATGCAATCTCCGGCGGCCCTTCAGGCGGCAGAAACTTCATCGTAGGGACACCCTTGATAAATATCCAAGGCCGCGC
>JANPBE010000475.1:0-4660 GCA_031430295.1 Phyllobacterium sp. | reverse complement strand
GACAGCAATTTGTAAGTGCCAGAAAATTTGTAGACTTGACCGCATCAGGTCTCTTTGCTGCCAGCGCCGATGATGATGATGTACGCGTCCATGTGAATGCTCCCGCTGCGAGATTAGGGCGTGGGGCGCGGGTGTCAATTGGGTGCTTGAGGCCGTGACAGAGGCCTTTGCCTACGCAAAGGCGGCGGCGATTTGGTCTTCATGTGCGTACGGCTCCTGCCTCCCGTCGCACCTCCAACTTATCCGAGGTAGCGCCACTTTCGTGCCAACTCAAGAAAGAGACGAATTACAGAGCTAGACCCTCGCGGTCGTCATACTCGGCCACCGGGCCGAGTATCCAGTCGGCTCGATGGTGGTATTTTTGGCGAGAATATTTGGTTCGTGGAAACTGCGATGGTTCGGCGTTGTCTGGATCCTCGGCCCGGTGGCCGAGGATGACGGCCGTGACGGGTGGTGCCAGGGTAGCGTGCGAAGTTGTAGCGCGGCGCCAACCTTGTTGCGGATGATTGAGAAGGAACCTGAGGCAGTGAAGCGAGCGTTGTTGTCGTGAGGATGAGTGTGTGGTTAGCCGTGCTGGAGTTTGATGCAAGCACCAATGCGCTGGCAGCAAAGAGACCTGATGCGGTCAAGTCTACAAATTTTCTGGCACTTACAAATTGCTGTCAATTCACACCAATGTGCCTAAAGTGGTATCAAGTAACATCGAATTTCAGGAATTGGAGCATGTAATGGACGAAGAAGTTTCATCGCATCAGAAAATTGCCATGATGATTGCCAAGTCGAGTACTCAAACAGAACGTGAAACAATAAAGACCTGGTTGCGTGAATTGCTTGAAATTCGCGACTCAAATATTTCGACAGCTGAAAAGACAAAAAGAGCCTTGAGTATCACTAGGACCAATAAAGTTGTATTGCCAATAGCAAAGCTGATTTTTAGAGAATCTAAGCGCAACCTGTGGGATGATAGGAATCCCTTATTACGACGATTTGCCCTTGGAACTGCCGCTGGTTTAGCCGCCGTTGGTGGAGGTGGCGCTGGAATTGCTATGATGGGATCTGCCTTTGGTCTTCCGCTTTGGCTTGTTTTTAGCGGTGGAGCCGTGGCTATTCCGGCAATACTAAAAGAACTAGAAGAGCATAATGAAGCTATGCAAGAACAAAAACCGTCCAAAACAACGCGCACCGCGATGGACGCTGAAAAAGAGTCAGTGTTGTAAAGTTAACTCTTTCCGTTACTTTAACGCCCATATCTCCCCTCTAAATGCTCAATGAAATACTTCGCATTCAGCGGCTCGCCCGTTGCCTCAGTCATAATCTCCGGTGTCGATGACTTAGAGGCTTTGGACCAGATATTGTCGCGTCGCCAGTTGTTCACTGTGTCGAAATTACCCTTGGCAATCTCATTGTTCACATGCGGGTGGGCCTTGATGATGGTGGCCCATTGTTGGGCGGCCATCATGGCGCCTAGCGTGTAGGACGGGAAATAGCCGAAGGCGCCGGAGGGCCAATGGACGTCTTGCATCGGGCCGTCCTTGGGGTTGTCGATTGTGGAGAGGCCGAGGTAGTCGCGCATTTTGGCGTCCCAAGCTTCTGGCAAATCCGCCACTTCCAGTGCGCCGCTCAGCATGTCTTGCTCCAGCTCAAAGCGCAGAATGACGTGAAGCGGGTAGGTGACTTCATCGGCATCGACACGGATAAGGCCGCGCCCGACGTGGTGGACGTGGGGCAGGAGATCGGCGAGTGACCAGTCTTCGCGCAGGTGCGTTTTGACATGCGGCAGGGCATATTCCCAGAAGGCAGGATTGCGGCCGATTTGCTTTTCGACGAACAGGCTTTGGCTCTCGTGCATAGCCATGCCGCGTGCTTTGCCCGACGGCCAATGTGACCATGACTTGGGCAGGTTTTGCTCATAAAGGCCGTGGCCGGTTTCGTGCAAAATGCCCATGAGGGCGGACAAAAATTCGTCAGTGCGGTAGCGCGTGGTGAGGCGCACATCGGACGGCACGCCGCCGCAGAACGGGTGGTGCGAGACGGACAGGCTGCCGTGGTTCATATCAAAACCAACCGCCTGCATCATCTCAATGCCGAGCGCGCGCTGGCTCTCGATGGGGTAATTGCCGGAGAGCGGTTTGAGCGGGCGCTTGGCGTTGCGCTCCTCTTGGAGGGCGATGGCTTTTGGCGCGAAGCTCTTGAGGAAGGCTTTGAGCTCAGTGAAAACCGGCGTGACATCGCCGGAGCGATTGCCCGGATCATATTGCTCCATCAGCGCATCATATGGCGCAAGTTTGAGCACATCAGCACGAAGCGCGGCTTCCTCGCGGACTAGCGCAACGACGCCTTCGAGGCTTGGCGCGAAGCCCGCCCAGTCGCCTTTGCCACGCGCGGTGCGCCATAGCTGTTCGCAGCGCATACGGGTGATGGTTTGGCGCTCGACAAACTCTGTTGGCAGACAAGTGGCGTTGATGTAGCTGCGTTCCAGTTCGCGTAATGCCGCGCTCTGCTCGGCGTCTAGGCGTTCGGATTTGGCGGTCTCAATCCAATCGCGCACATGCGGGTCAGTAGCTTTTGCGTGATACATGCCGGAAAGTGCTGCCATAGCCTCGGCGCGTTTCTCACCGCCGCCTGATGCCATGTTTGTAGCCTCATCTGTGCCAAGAATAGCCAGCGCATGTTCGAGCGCTTCGAGGCTTTTGCAATGGGTATCAAGTTTGGCAAATGACATGGTAGCTCTCTTTTGTGTTTTGTAAGCGATAAGGTATCGTTCGAGCGGATACAAGAATCATCGAGGGTGAAGACAATGATTGGCATGATTTTGACGGGCGTTGTGGCGGCAATCCATCTTTATATTGTCTATTTGGAAATGGTGATGTGGGACACGCCGCAGGGGCGCAAGGCGTTTAACCTGACGCCGGAATTTTCTGCTGCGTCAAAAGTGCTGGCGGCTAACCAAGGGCTTTATAACGGGTTTTTGGCGGTTGGTCTGTTGTTCGCGTTGTGGCTGGGCGACCGCAATATGCAGCTATTTCTACTGGCCTGCGTGGCGGTGGCCGGGCTTTATGGGGCGGCTACTGTAGGCAAAAAAATATTGTTTATTCAGACAGTTCCGGCTGTGCTGGCGATCGCTGCGGTGCTGGCGGGGTACTGATTATTTTTCGGTCAGCTTCAACTCAATGCGGCGGTTCTTGGCGCGGGCCTCGTCTGTGTCACCGGGTTCAAGCGGTTGGAATTCGCCGAAGCCTGCGGCAACGAGGCGGTTGGCGGGAACGCCGTTGGCGATGAGATATTTGACGACGGCGGTGGCGCGGCCAGAGGACAGTTCCCAGTTATCGGCATATTTGCCGTTGCCTGAGATGGCGCGATTATCGGTGTGGCCGTCCACGCGCAACACCCAGTCGATTTCCGGCGGGATTTCCTTGGCTAGTTCGATGATGGCTTGCGCGAGTTTCAGCATTTCGCCTTTGCCGGCATCGTTGATTTCGGCAGCTCCGGAGGGGAACAGCACTTCGGATTGGAACACGAAACGGTCGCCAACGATGCGGATGTTTTCGCGGTCTGCGAGGATTTCGCGCAGACGGCCGAAGAAGTCTGAGCGGTAACGATTGAGTTCTTGCACACGTTGGGCCAGCGCCACGTTGAGCCGTTTGCCAAGGTCGGCGATCTTGGTGTTGGATTGTTTATCGCGATCTTCGGAAGCGTTGAGCGCACTTTCGAGCGCCGCGATTTGGGTGCGCAAGGCGGCGATCTGTTGGTTGAGAAGCTCGACCTGATTGGTGGCGCGCTGGCTGAGTTGCTTTTGCTCATCAAGGGTTTTTTCGACTTCGCCCAACTTTGTAGTCGCTGCCGCGCCTGCACCATTGCCTTGGTTTAACAGCGTTTGCAGGCGGGTCTTTTCAGAATCGGCGGCGTCAAGCGAGGCTTGCAGATTGGCCAGCGAGTTTTCCAAATCCTGTTTGCCGGTTTGCTCAAGCGCCAAGAGGTTCGTGAGCTCACTGATTTGCGAATTCAGTTTGTTTAGCACATCGTCTTTGCCGGAGATTTCGCGTGATAAGAGGAATTGCGCCAGCACGAAGACAGACAGCAAAAACATGATAGCCAGCAGCAGCGTGGACAGCGCATCGACGAAGCCCGGCCAGTAATCGACCGTTCTTTGGTTTCTGTTGCGAGAGAGCGCCATCGCTAGTTTTTCTTGTCTGTGATGGAGCGGGTGAGCTTATCCAGCGTGATGCGCATGGCTTTCTGCTCGTCGGCCTGCGCCTCCACCCAATCGCGCATCATTTGCTGCTCGCTGCGCATATTTTTCACCAGCCCTTGTATGCCCTCGGCAAGATTGGCCATGGCGGCTACGGTTTTTTGGTTCGCGCCGCCGGAATTATCGGTCACAGATTTCAGGCGGTCTGTCAGTTCTTTGATTTCGCCTTTGGCTCCCGCCGGTGCGGCGGTGGCGGCGGCATCATGCTCGGTATCGGTGACGGAGGACAGCCAGTTTTCCAGTTCGGTGTAAAAGCGGTTTTGGGCGCGGCCCGCTTGCAGGTCGAGGAAGCCCAAGATCAGCGAGCCTGAAAGGCCAAGCAGCGAGGAGGAGAAGGCAGTGGACATGCCTGCCAAGGGAGCTGCGAGGCCGGATTTTAGCGAATCCAGCATGGCATTGGCATCACCGCCG
>JANPBE010000474.1:0-6192 GCA_031430295.1 Phyllobacterium sp. | reverse complement strand
GTCTCGACAAACTGCAACTCTTCGCCAGTTTTAGACCACACACAGTCCGTCTCAATAATAGCATTTGGCCTATTGGTTCTGAGATCTCTATGCCAAGTGCGCGCGGGCTCGGCACAAATCCCAGTCCAGCCAAAGTGTGTTTCCAGAGCATAGCTATTGGAAAGAAAAACACCATTTGTCGCGCCAAAATCGCAGAAAAAACCGGCTTTTTTGGCACCAAGTACGTAGAGCACAAACGCATCTTGAAAGATTTGCGAATTTGAGATGTCCGCGTGTTTCATGGCGAAGGACAGAAACTTGTTTGCAGGCGACCTTGGGTCCGCGGCTATGATATTACGAGCTTTGGCGATGGAAAGAGTTAATTCACTCTGCTTACGAGAAAATGGACCGACGCGCTTTTTGCCTTTTATGTTAGCCCAGTGATCGCGAAGCGATTCAACAAACTTTGAAGCCATAAACCTTAATCCATTCTGTTGCTAGAAACCCGAACCCAGTTCGGTGGACAGATGTCCGGGTTGCTGACTTTTGAACTCGCATACCAGCGTTCCGGCGCAATCACAATCTTATCAGTTGATGGATTTAGCCATGCGCCCCACCATGAAAAAGAGGAGTTTGCGATAATGTGGTGGTCACATGCAGCCATCAATCGCAAGTCCTCAAAACCATGCGCGCCATCATTTGCATCAACAATCACCGTCTTATGGATGAATTTCAAATTATCACGCGCCCACTGCGGTTCATCCGAAAAAACATAAATTGTAAATGGCTCCTCTAGTCGGGCCTCAAGCGCCCTCACGGCATTTGCATAATAATCTGCAGTGCATGTACCGTGCGTATTCTCACCACCCGACGACGACAAATAGTCGCCACGTCGCACATGCAACGAAACACCAGTTGAGGCCCCTATGGTGTCCAACAATGCGACATTCAAACCGCGGGCCGGTACGTTAAACTGATATTCTTGCCGGATTCGATTTTGAACATCGGCAAAGTATAATTCCGATTGCCAGTATCCGTGGAGATAGGATTGATCCCCTAATTCGAGCAATGCATTATCAAAGCCAAGCCGCCGCTCACGAAATATTTTAGGCGATAACTGTAGATATCGCCAAAAGACATAGCCAACCGGATTAGATTGTGAAGGCGGTAACTCGCCATTCGCGCCAACTTTGGCAGTGATGCTAAAATGCCCAAGCTCATATTGCCGCAACTTTGAATTTTCATAAATCCGCGTGTCCAGCACGAGTCGAGTACCAAGTTTTTCAGCCAGCGCAAATCCAGCCGCATACTGAAACAGTTGGTTGCCAAGGCCACCGTTTAAGCGGGTGAAAATCATGATGGATCTGGACGCTTTATCGCCAAATAATTGGTCGTAGTAAACTGCTCAAGAAACTCGCGATATCGCGCTATCTTGGCTAGCCGACCACCTGCTCGAATGAGATAGAGATCAAAACCAGCTTCATCAAACAAATGAAAAAAGTCTCGAAAGTAAGTGCGCGTATCAATATTGGAGCCACCAAATTCGAATTGCACAATCGAAATGTCTTTGGACGCAAATTTACCTATTGCACCTTTCAGCACATCCAGCTCGTGACCTTCCACATCGATTTTAAGAACATCGATGTGGCCCACTTCATTTTCGGCACAATAACCGTCAATCGACGTCACAGACACTGTCTCTTCGATCGTCATATGGATATCCATATGGTCTAACTGTCGTTTTGTGAGTGATGCAAGCCCAGAAACATTCTTATCACGGTAAAGCGTGGCTTGATGAGTGGATGCACCCAACGCCGAGGCCACAAGACGAACATTGGTGTTGTCCTTGTGGTGGCGGCTAAACAGCGAACGATGTTGCTCTGAAGGCTCAAACGCATGGATTTGTGCATTAGGGCAAAGGGTCAGCATCGCGGCACTCCATTCCCCTACATGGCCACCAACGTCAAACAACAGAAGTGTTCCATTAACGTTGATGTTAGCAATCGCAAGTGCCGTTTTCAACGCCACAATTTCACCGCTGGAGGCTACGGAAGTGCCAACGCCAAAGCCTGCTATCGATAAAAAACGACGTGCTATTGAACTAGCGAGCGAATACGGAATAAATGAAAACAGCCCTAAAAACACTTTACTCATGAACTTGCTGACATTTTTCTAATTTGCATCCTGTAAACCCCCCGCTGGATTTCGTGACGCAGTCTCCTCGCCAGCGACTTCTTTTTTACTTGAATGGTTGTGCCGCCAAGCGCCGCAGAATGTTCAGTCACCCCTGATGGCAAGATGACCTTAACCGCTACACCAGTCAACCATTTGAGCTGAACAACGGCATCAATAGGCCTGTCAAATACCTCAGTAATGGCCAACAGTCTTTGTGCAGCTATACGGTCGATCAGTTGGCTAGAAGCGCGGAGTGGTACAATAGTAGGAGTGGTCACAGAAAATTCGCCATCTCTAACAACATCATCCCCGAGCGATTTTAGGTTTCGCACTTGAAACTGAACATAGCTTCCCTGCCCAATGAATTTGGCAGCAACTTCCAGCGCCCGTGGGAGCACGTCCTTATCCAACTTAATATCATCCTCAAGAACCAGCCCCGCATCAAGATCACTATCCACAATCATTTGCCAAACCTTGCGGTGACTAAGAAAGCAGGCGACTTCGCCATTACCCATTTCAAATGGGAAACGTGGTTTTAGAAGATTGCGCTGATAAACATTATCAATGTCGGCCTGTGAAAGGTCGCGCGCATCAACCGCGTCCACGATGTGGGTGTGCACTGGGCAAGCCGACACAATCTGCGCCACCTGCACGCGTCGCAGTTCCGCCCGCTTTAGATGGATAACGAAGGCTTCAATTTTCATGCGTTATGCCTCGCCATGGTCATATAGACTTGTTCAAGAGCGTCGCATTCATTGACCGCCGAGAATAGCTTTGCGCGCTCACGCGCCACAAAAGCAGCATTCGCATAGGCTTGAAAATCTGCCAACAACGCCCACGCCGCAGCGGTAGCTTGCTTCACAATCTCACCTGTAACAATAACGCCCGCCCCAGAGCTTCCCACAAACTTCCTAAATTCCCCAGCATCGGTTGCCACAACCGGTGTGCCGCTTGCCATAGCCTCCAAAACGGTCAGCCCATATCCCTCATAGCGCGGCAGGGCGAATAACAGTGTAGCAGCGGCCATAATAGCTGGCATTTGCGCCGCAGGAAGCTCATCGGCAAAGATAATGCGATCACTTAAGCCAGCTGACAAAATCTTAGCTTCAAGACCATCGCGAAACGCTCTGAATTCAGCAGTCGTTTTACCAATTATAACCGCTCGATGATCCGGCAAATTCGGCAGCAACTGCACCATTGCATCAACGAATAAATCAGTACCCTTTTCAGGGCGGACGCGACCCACGGTAACAAAACTGGCTTTGCCACCAAATTTCAGAGCCCCCCAAGCTGCCACTTTGTCAGTCACTGGGCTAAACTTTTTAAGATCAACGCCGTGCGGAATGGTCGCCACAACATTTGGAACCAGCAACGCAGCAGCCGCACTCGTTGCCACAACTGCATCCATGCGCGATATCAACCATCGCGGAAACGCCGAATGGCGGCGAATTGCAGCAGAGGTAAACACAATCTTGATAGGAAGGCGCAAAACATCACGCACAAAAAGCGCCGCCAGCATCTCATTATTACGACGAACATGCCATATAACAGCGCCGTCGCTTCGCGAAAGTCGCACCGCCTCCCTGAATGTTATCGGCGCAGAACACCCGTCAAGCGGCTTACCGCAAAGAAAGACGTCATGCTTTTGCGCCAAAAGAGGCACCAGTGTAGCTATCGTCGCCGAAACACCGGTAAAACGCGGATTGAAGTTTGTGACAATCAACCGCATCACTTACTTTCAAATATATTTAACACTCAAAATCTCATAGCCGCGCGCGCCGCCCGGTGCATTGACTTCGATTGTATCGCCTTCGGCTTTGCCAATCAGGGCTCGCGAAATTGGTGAGGAAATTGAAATGCGCCCCAATTTCACATCGGCTTCTTGGTCACCAACTATCTGATATTGCTTCTTAACTTCCGTCTCATCGTCAATAAGCATGACCGTCGCACCGAATTTGATTTTCGTGCCGGTAAGCTTGGAAACATCAATTACCTCGGCACGAGCCAAAAAGTCTTCAAGCTCGCCAACGCGACCTTCATTGAGCGATTGCTGCTCTTTCGCAGCATGATACTCAGCATTTTCAGACAAATCGCCATGCGCACGCGCCTCAGAAATCGCCTCAATAATGCGCGGACGCTCGTCCTGCTGACGCCAGCGCAATTCCTCTTTGAGTTTCGCGAAACCCGATGCCGTCATCGGAACAGATTGCCTTGACACAAGCGTGCCCTCTCTAAGTTTAGCCCTTTCGGGCAAAATAAAACGGCCCCCGAATTCGAATACGGGAACCGTGTTTCTGATCTTGAATAAGCTTATAGCTGTTTTTGCAAAACATTTCACGCAAAATATTTTGCGAACTTCATAGAGCTGTTAGATTTTCGCTGCCAAATCAATCTTCTTGGCAAGGTCAACATAGACGCCGCAGGTCTCGCCGCAACGTGTTTCAATCTCAGCCAATTGGTTGCGTGCGCCTGCCAAGTCGCCCTTTTGAATATAGGCTTCGCCGAGATACTCGCGCACCAGAACATAGTTCGGGTCCACTGCCAGCGCATCGGCATAATATTTCATGCCAACGTCCACTTGGCCGGACTTACGGTAAGAATAACCAATATAGGTCAAAACACGTTTATCATTCGGGTTGGAAACACCATCCAACACCGTAATTGCCTCGTCATAACGGCCGTTCACAGCCAAATAACGCCCGGTTTCATAAATGCTCTCATCGTCCAAAAGCATGGCCGCCTGATCCACACATTTCTTGTTTTTTATGTCCCAAACTTTGCCCTTGGTATCTTTACACTTTTTTTCTGCTTTTTGCAGATCGGTGAGCACCTTCGTTGCGTCCGGTGTATCAGTTGCCGGCGCGTCTCCCGCAGCAAAGGCAGGAACTAAAAATCCCGTAAATAGAATGGCGGCAAGTGCGCTCTTTGAATATTGTTTCATGGCCGTAGCCTCCAAGTAAATTTGTCCCTAGTCGGAACGCTGGTCCAAACTGCCTACAATATCAAATCACATTCCCGCGATTGGCTAAACACTAAACTGAAGCAGTTTTCTTACGCCCGACAACCCCAAGCGCTACAACCAACGCCAGCGCCATGGCACCAGCGGCAAGATAAAATGGCACACCCGGAACCAGCAATCCCTTTGCAGGATCAATAGCATACGCGAATGAGAGGGCAAAAATCCAAGGCCCTGCAAGGCCGGAAAGCCCCATAAGGCTTGCGCTTGCACCATGCAACTTGCCCTGCTCATCGGCGCCAACACGCGCGCTCATCAGGGCCGACATTGAAGGCTGCGCAAAGCCCCAGAGCGCCATGACCGGCACACCGATCAAGAACATGGTTCCAGTCGGCGCATAACCATACATCGCAAAGCCCATCGCCCCTGCGCTAAGGCCGATGCACATTGCCGCTTTCTCACCAATTTTCGCCACGACCGGGCGCACCAATCCGCCCTGCACCACCATCGCGCAAACGCCGACAAAGGCCAGAACCAGACCAACCGAACGCTCCTCCCAGCCGTAGCGAAACCCCATGTAAAGCACAGCGACAGCTGGCAAAACTTGGTGCGAAAGTTGAATCAAAAAGCCGATAAGACCCAGCCGCATGAGCTGCCCGTCCCGTGCCAGCATTTTGACCGAAGCAATAGGATTAGCCTTTGAAAATTTGAACGGCGCGCGCTTATCCAGCGGCAGCGATTCAGGCAAAATGAAATATCCATACGTAAAATTTGCCAAGCTCATAAAGGCAGCCACCGCAAACGGCAGTCGCAAATCATAGTGCCCCAAAATGCCACCAAGCGCTGGCCCAAGCACGAACCCGATGCCAAACGCCGCGCCCAACATGCCAAAGGCTCCTGCGCGTTTTTCTGGCGCGGTGATATCGGCGATATAGGCCTGCGCGGTAGAAATTGTCGCCTATGCAATGCCAGAGACCACGAGGCCTGCAAATAATACCCACAGGTTTGGCGCCAATGCCATGATAACATAGTCAATGCCGAGCGCCAGATTGCTCGTCAAAATCACAGGCCGCCGCCCGAAA
>JANPBE010000473.1:0-2783 GCA_031430295.1 Phyllobacterium sp. | reverse complement strand
CAAGCCCATCGGCGCGATTATGACGCGTGCCGGCGGCGTGCTATCGGCGGATATCGCGATGCTGGCAAGCGCGAGTGTACTCGGTATGATACCGGGTATCATCTTGATATTTTTCATGAAGAAACATCTCGCCCGCGGCTTCTCCATGGGCCGTGTTATATAAAGGAACCACAATGATCTATCTTCTCGCCCACCTTCGCGCCCGTCCTAATGACCATGCCGAGATCCTCGCTGATGCGAAAATTATGATTGCGGCTACGCGCACTGAGCCGGGGTGTATTCTTTATGATCTTAATGTTTCGATTACTGATCCGCAGTCGATGATATTTGTGGAAGCGTGGGAAAGCCGCGAGGCGCTGAGCGCGCATTTTGAAACGCCGCATATGGCGGTATGGCGCGAGAAGTCGGGGCCGTATTTTATTGAGCGCAAGATTGAGGTTATTCATCCGGATAAGGTGGAATTGCTGTAAGTGCTCACCTCTCACACATTCCACCGCGCTGGCACATGGACCGACACCGCATGGGATGTGATTATCCTCGCCCATGACGAGCGGCATTTGCGGCGCAAGGTTATGCGGCTGGAACATGGCGACGAAGTGCTGGTGGATTTTGAAAAGGCGGTGGCGTTGGAACACGGTGATGCGCTGGTGCTTTCTAACGGCAAACTGGCGGAAGTGATTGCTGGCGAAGAGCAACTCCTCGAAATCTGGCCGCAAAATGCGCTGCATTTATCCGAGCTTTGCTGGCATATCGGCAACCGCCATCTAGCGGCGCAGATTGAGGAAAAGCGCATACTGGTTTTGAACGATCATGTGATTAAGGCGATGCTCGAAGGGCTGGGCGCGCATGTGCATATTGTGTCCGAGCCGTTCCATCCCGCGCGTGGGGCGTATGCGGCACATGGAGGGCACGGGCATAGCCATGGCGATGGGCATCATCACAGCCATGACTAAGCGCGTGCTGTTCATTTGCGGCAAAGGACGCCAGCGCAGCCCGACGGCGGAGCAGGTTTTTGCTTCCATGCCGGACTGGGAGACCGATAGCGCGGGGCTTAGCGCGGATGCGGATATTCTGGTTTCATCCGAGCAAATTGAGTGGGCAACGCATATTGCCGTGATGGAAAAGCGGCAGTTAGCACGGCTGAAAAGGGCATTTCCAAAACATGTTGCGGGACGGAAAATCGTCTCGCTCGACATCCCTGATGATTTTGAGTTTATGCAGTCGCAGTTGGTTGCCCTGCTAATTCAGCGTGTCGGGAGGATTAACTGACATGAGCCAGACCGCCCTGCTCCGCCTTATGACCCTCATGTCGCCATCGTTTCCTGTCGGTGGCTTTTCCTATTCGCATGGGCTGGAACAGGCAGCGGCTGATGGACTGGTGACGGATTTTGCCGGGCTGGAAAACTGGCTGACCTCGCTTATTGAGCATGGCAGCGCGTGGAATGATGCGGTGCTGTTTGCGGAAAGTTTCCGGCGCAGTGGTGCCGAGCTTTTGGATTTGATTGAACTGGGCGAGGCGCTGGCAGGGTCCAAGGAGCGATATTTGGAAAGCCAAGCACAGGGTGCCGCGTTTATTCTGGCGGCAAAGGCGGGTGGTTATGCTATGCCTGAGCACTTGCCTGCTAAAGCGTCCTACGCCATCGCGGCGGGGAGCCTCGCGGCTGCCCAAGGTATTGCGCTGGTGGATGGATTGGCGGCGTTTATTCATGCCTTTAACAGCAACCAAGTGCAGGTGGCGATACGACTTAGTATATTTGGTCAAGGTGAAGGTGTACGGCTGGTCGCCGCACTGGAGCCGCTGATTATCGACACAGCCAGCCGTGCGGCGCTTTCGTCACTTGATGATTTGGGTGGTTCAACCATGATGGCGGAGATTGCCGCCATGCGTCACGAGACGCTATATTCAAGGATTTTCCGGACATGAGCAAAAACGGGCCTCTTCGTGTTGGCATTGGCGGACCTGTGGGGTCCGGCAAGACAACGCTGACGGAAATGTTGTGCAAGGCGATGCGCGAGACTTATTCGGTCGCGGTGATTACCAATGATATCTATACAAAAGAGGACGCGCTGATTTTGGCGCGGTTGCAGGCGCTGCCGGAGGACCGGATTATGGGCGTGGAAACCGGCGGTTGCCCGCACACGGCTATCCGCGAAGACGCCTCAATCAACCTTGCGGCCATCGCCGAGATGAACGAGCGGCATCCGGATTTGGACATAATTTTTATCGAGTCCGGGGGCGATAATTTGGCGGCGACTTTTTCGCCGGAGTTGGCGGATATTTCGCTTTATGTAATTAGCGTTTGTCAGGGCGAGAAAATCCCCCGCAAGGGCGGGCCAGCGATTACGCGCTCGGACCTGCTCATCATCAACAAAATGGACCTTGCGCCCTATGTGGGCGCGGACCTTGATGTGATGAAATCTGACACTGAGAAAGTGCGTGGCACGCGCCCGCATGTGTTTACAGACATGCTGCGCCGCAAGGGGCTGGATGAGGTGATCGGCTTTATTGAAAAGAGCGGCGGGTTAGTGGCTTAGTAGTGCGAAGCTTAACCCATCCAATTCCAGATTCCCGTCTTTCACCGAAACGCCGCGCGTGAAACTGTCGATGAACTTTGCGCCTGCAAAATCATCGGCAATGGCTTGCGTGACTGGCTTTGAACCGAAGTTGAAGACGCAGAGGATGCGGCCCTCATCGTTTGAGCGCTCGAAGACCAGTATATCTGCGGTGCTTTCCAAGAACGTAATATCGCCGCGCAGCAGAATTTCGGAGGCGTTACGCGCGG
>JANPBE010000472.1:0-3018 GCA_031430295.1 Phyllobacterium sp. | reverse complement strand
AGCTGCCAATACGCGATAATGAGTCTCTTCCTGCCGCGCGTGTTCTTCCTGCCAGTCCGAAGGACGGTTCGAGCGGGATACTTGCACCGCCGTCACCTTATATTCCGGACAGTTAGTCGCCCAGTCGGAGAAGTCAGAGGTCACAACATTGGCACCAGATACCGCATGATGGAAGGTCGTGTAGATCACGCCTTGCGGCATACGCTCGGAGATTTCGGCCTTCAGCGTCGTAGCCCCCATGCGCGAACCAATCGACACATAATCGCCATCAGCAATGCCGCGCTCTTCCGCATCGAACGGATGAATCTCAAGCGTGTCCTCCGCGTGCCAGCGTGAGTTTTCTGTGCGCCGTGTCTGCTGGCCGACATTATACTGCGAGAGAATACGCCCCGTGGTCAGTATCAGCGGGAACATGCGTGTCACGCGCTCGGCAGTCGGCACATATTCGGTAATCATGAAGCGACCCTTGCCGCGCACAAATCCATCCACATGCATAATCGGCGCACCATTCGGGAAGGCATCATTCACCGGCCATTGCAGCGATCCTTCCGTGTCCAAACGCTTATGGCTCACGCCCTTAAACGCTGGGGTCATAAACGCGATTTCATCCATGATTTGCGCAGCCGATGTATAGCCCATCTCATAGCCCATAGCGCGGGCCAAACGAACCACAATTTCCCATTCAGATATGCCAGTCTTTTCCTTCATCACCGGACGAACGCGGTTGATGCGGCGCTCGGCGTTAGTGAAAGTGCCATCCTTTTCGAGGAACGATGTGCCGGGCAAAAACACATGGGCAAAAGCTGCTGTCTCGTTCAAGAATAGATCCTGAACCACGATGCACTCCATCGCCGAAAGCGCTGCTTCCACATGCTTTGTGTTAGGGTCAGATTGAGCAATATCTTCGCCGTGAACGAACAGGCCCTTGAACGTGCCGTCGATTGCCGAGGCAAACATATTCGGAATACGCAAGCCGGGTTCAGCCGACAATGTCAGCCCCCACTGCTTTTCAAACGAGCCGCGCACTTCATTGTTGGACACGTGGCGGTAGCCCGGAAACTCATGCGGGAACGAGCCCATATCGCATGAACCCTGCACATTGTTCTGGCCGCGCAGCGGATTAACGCCAACGCCTTCGCGTCCGATATTGCCCGTCAGCATGGCAAGGTTCGCCATCGCCATAACCATGGTCGAGCCTTGGCTATGTTCCGTCACGCCCAGCCCGTAATAAATCGCGCCATTGCGCGCCTTAGCGAACAGACGAGCGGACTCTCGCAATATTTCTGGCGTTGTCCCAATCAATTCCGCCAGCGCTTCCGGCGAATTCTTTTCCTCGGTGATAAATTCGCGCCAGCGCGTAAATTCCATCGTGTCGCAGCGCTCGGCCACGAACTTTTCGTCCACCAAACCTTCGTTAACGATTGTATGCGCCAGCGCGTTCATCACGGCCACGTTCGTGCCGGGGCGAAGCTGGATGTGCTGCGCAGCCTTGATGTGGGGGGATTGCACCATATCGATCCGGCGCGGGTCAGCCACAATAATCTGCGCGCCTTGGCGCAAACGCTTCTTGAGGCGCGAGGCAAAAACCGGATGGCCGTCCGTGGGGTTCGCGCCAATCAGCAGCACAACATCGGCCTGCTCAACAGATTTAAAGTTCTGCGTTCCCGCCGAAGTGCCGAAAGTTTTCGACAGGCCATAGCCAGTCGGCGAATGGCAAACGCGGGCGCAGGTATCAATATTGTTGGTCTGGAACGCCGCGCGCACCATGCGCTGCACAGCATAAACCTCTTCATTGGTGCAACGCGATGATGTGATGCCGCCAATGGAATCCTTGCCATGTTTGGCCTGAATCGCCTTGAAGCGCGAGGCCGTAAATTCAATCGCCTCATCCATAGAAACTGGACGCCACTCGTCAGTGATTTTCTCGCGGATCATCGGCGTGGTGATACGGTCCTTATGGCTGGCATAGCCAAACGCAAAGCGGCCCTTCACACAGGAATGCCCCTCGTTCGCACCGCCGTCCTTATCCGGAACCATGCGGATAACCTTGTCGCCCTTAAGCTCAGCATTGAACGAACAACCGACGCCGCAATAGGCGCAAGTGGTCTTCACCGTGCGTGTCGGCACGCCATGATCGACCACAGATTTTTCCATCAATGTCGCCGTCGGACAGGCCTGCACACACGCGCCACACGACACGCATTCGGATGAGAAGAAGTCCACGCCGCCAGCCGAAACACGGCTATCAAACCCGCGACCGGCAATCGTCAGCGCAAATGTGCCTTGCGTTTCTTGGCAAGCGCGAACACAGCGCGAGCAGACAATGCACTTGGATGGATCATATTGGAAATACGGGTTGGACATATCCACTTCGACCTTGGATTCAAAGTCCCAATGGTTTTCGCCCTTGAAGCCATAGCGCACATCGCGCAGGCCAACGACACCCGCTTGGTCCTGCAATTCGCAATCGCCATTGGTCGAGCATGTCAAGCAATCCAGCGGATGATCCGAGATGTAAAGCTCCATCACGCCGCGCCGCAGCTTTTCCAATCGCGCCGTTTCGGTATGCACCACCATGCCCTCGCGCACCGGCGTGGTGCAGGATGAGGGCGTGCCTTTCACGCCGTCAATTTCCACGAGACACAGACGGCAGGAACCAAACGGCTCCAAACTATCGGTCGCGCAGAGCTTCGGAATTTCGCGGTCAATCAGCGCCGCAGCGCGCATAATCGACGTGCCTTCCGGCACAGTGACCAGCGCACCGTCAATTTCCAGCGTTACCATATTTTCTGAAACGCGGATTGGTGTTCCAAAATCAATATCTTTGTGGAGGCCCATAATGTTCGTTCCTCTTATTCGGCTGCAATTGAATGCGGCGCACGATCAAAATCTTGCGGGAAAAGTCTTAGCGCAGAAAGCACGGGCATCGGCGTTAGCCCACCCATCGCGCATAGCGAACCATCGGTCATCACTTGGCAAAGGTCTTCGAGCAAAGCGACGTTTTCTGCCACTTCATGG
>JANPBE010000471.1:0-1868 GCA_031430295.1 Phyllobacterium sp. | reverse complement strand
CGAGCGCGGCATGGACTTGCCCCACTTCGCGGGCTTCGCCTTCAAATGAGTCCGAGAGAATATGGGCAGCGATGCCATGCCGTTGCGCTTCACGAGCGGCGGCTTCAAGCGATACATTGGCTGACGCAATGATGTGGACCTCATTGCGGGCAAAGGCTGGATCGGAAGGTTTCGGCGCCATGGCTAGCGGAGAATTGAGATGCTTCAATACCGCGTCCGGCAAATCCATCTTAAAAAGCCGGATGATTTCTAGTGCATCTTGCGGCGTTGAATCATCGGGAATGGTGGGGCCGGAGGCGACAAAGGCCGGGTTATCGCCGGGAATATCCGAGATGATAAATGTCACGACTTTCGCGGGGTGAGCGGCCAGCGCCAAGCGCCCGCCCTTAATTTGCGAGACATGTTTGCGCACCACATTCATGGCTGAAATCGGCGCACCGGAGGCAAGTAAGGCTCGGTTTACGGCGATCTCATCGTCAAGCGTCAGCCCCTCTGGCGGGCACGGCAACAGCGACGAACCACCACCGGAAATCAGTGCAATCACCAGATCATCCGCCGTCAATCCTCGCACCGCATCCAACAATGCCTGCGCCCCAAGGACGCCATGCTGGTCTGGAACGGGATGGGCAGCTTGCAGAACCTTGATGTATTGGGTCGGTTCAATAGGCCCATGACGAGCGACAACTACGCCTGACAGCGGGCCATCCCAAACGGCCTCCAATGCCGCCGCCATTTGGCTGGCTGCCTTGCCAGCACCGACCACAATGCTACGTCCCTTGGGCAAAGATGGCAGATGCGCAGCCAGTTGTAAGCGCGGGTCCGCAGCCTTCACTGCTGCATCGAACAATGATGTGAGAAAGGCGCGGGGGTCAGCAATTGGCGTCATCAAGCCGCCTAAACTTCAATGTCATAGACAAGAATTCCAGCGATGCCGCCAACCGAACTGGCCACAAGTTTCGCACCGGTCTTTTGGTGCTCAGCGTCGCCGAGGTATATGTCCCGAGATTTGGCATCGACAAAATCGACAATGAAGCCGGACGAAAATCCTTTGTCCATGCCAGTTTCGGGGCTGACATTGTCGCCAATGTGCACCGCGCTAATGCCGTCCAAACGGCCCTCCAATGCCGCGATTTCTGCCAGCATAGAATCCCGAGACGCTTGGCTGATTTCGGGTTTGAAATTGATAAATACACAGTGACGGATCATGATTGTCTCACCTGATTATTGAACATGGTTGCGGGCACGGGGACGCTTATCATTGCGTTCACCGGAGAAAATTGCGGCGGGTAGCGGTGGCAAATTGCGGATTAAATCCGCCGCCTTTTCACCCACCATAATCGTAGGTGCATTGGTATTGCAGGACGGCACGCGCGGCATAACGGAGCTATCGCAAACGCGCAAACCTTCAATGCCATGTACCTTCAAATCCAGCCCGACAACAGCATCCGGTCCCGTGCCCATCTTGCATGTGCCGACAGGGTGATGGTCTGTCTTGGCGTTGGCGCAGGCGTAATCGATGAGCTGTTCTTCAGTGGTTTTGTCACTGCCCGGCAACCGCTCGGCGAGTACAAATCGCTTTAGCGCGGGCTGACTCATAATCTCGCGGGCGATGTTCAATCCCTCAAGCGACATGGCGCGGTCATGCGGGTCTGACCAATAGTTGGGATCAATCAGCGGGGCAGCGTTCGGGTCGTTTGATGCCAGCCGTACAGTGCCGCGCGAGCGCGGGTGCAGGTACGCAGAGTTCAGCGTCACGCCCGCATTCTTAAGCCGCGCAACGCCAGCTTCGATGCCGGAGCCAAGACCTAAATGGAACTGAATATCTGGAGAGCGGGCATTCGTATCTGCATACCAAAAGCCGCCAGTTT
>JANPBE010000470.1:0-6535 GCA_031430295.1 Phyllobacterium sp. | reverse complement strand
GATCCTTGCCAGCGTTGGCGGCGGGACTGTGCGCGATGTGATTTTGGGCCAGACGCCAGTGTTTTGGGTGAGCCAGCCGGGCTATCTCTTGGTTGCCAGCGGCACGGCCATATTGGTCTATTTCACGGCGCATTTGGTTTGGTCGCGCTATTTATGGCTTTTGTGGCTGGATACCATCGGGCTCGCAGCCTATTGCGTTATTGGCGCGGCCAAAGGTTTAGCGCTGGGCGTGCCTGCACCTATTGCCGTGGTCGCGGGCGTGATGACCGCCACCTTCGGCGGGATTTTGCGTGATATTGTGGCTGGCGAGCCTTCGGTTTTAATGCGTCCGGAAATTTATGTGACTGCGGCCTTAGCGGGCGCCAGCATTTATACACTGCTGATAAGTGCTGGCGTACCTGCGGGCATAGCCGCGATCATAGCCGTGGCTTCCGCTTTTATCGTGCGTGGCGGGGCACTTTATTTTGGCTGGAAATTCCCAACCTATAAGGCTCGCGCGGGGCGCGAGCCTGAAGAGGTTGAAGAGATTATCAAACCTAAGAAGAAACGTTAGATCAAACCTAACTGTCTGGCTGCATCGCCTAAGTTCTCTTGAGGGCGCGGACCAATCTGCGCAATCACAATGGACGCGGCCATAGAACCAAGACGTCCACAGTCGGCTAATGACTTGTGATGCGTGAGACCATACAGCACGCCAGCTGCATAAAGATCGCCAGCGCCCGTGGTGTCCACCACGCGCTCGACCGGCACCGGATCAATCCAAGCCGTCTCCTTGCCGCGCACGATGACTGAGCCTTTTTCGGAAAGCGTGACAGCTGCCAAAGCGCAATCGCCCCGCAGCAATTCCAGCGCGGTGTCAAAATCCGCTGTCTGGTAGAGCGCCTTTAATTCATGCTCATTGGCGAAAACGATGTCCACCGTCTTTGACTTCATCAGCTCAAGAAACTCAGCGCGGTAGCGGTCCACGCAAAAACTGTCAGACAATGTCATCGCAACTTTGCGGCCATGCTTGTGGGCGATGCTCGCGGCAAGACGGATGGCGTCTTTCGCCAAGGGCGGATCCCAGAGGTAGCCTTCAAAATAGGTGATTTCGGAATTCGCCACTTTATCGGCTTCAATATCCGACGGCTGCAATTCTACGCACGCGCCCAAATAGGTGTTCATCGAGCGCTCGCCGTCTGGCGTGACGAAAATCATTGAGCGTGCGGTTGGCGGCACGGTTTCGAGCGGTTGGCGCACTGTTTCCGTACTATGTTCGGGTGATTGGCGACCGCTTTGCGTATCCATTTCGAGCGGCACAGTATCAAATGCCACGCCCTGCGAGCGGATGTCATGAGTGAAGATTTTGCCCAAATGATCAGCTGTGATTTTACCGAAATAAGCCGCCTTGCCGCCAAGGCTAGCAACGCCCGCCGCCGTGTTTCCTGCACTGCCGCCGGAGGTTTCCACCGCCGGACCCATGCGCGAATAGAGCAGCTCAGCGCGTTCGCCATCAATCAAATTCATGGCGCCTTTGATGATTTCGTTGGAAACCAGAAAATCATCATCGGTTCTGGCGATAATATCCACAATCGCATTGCCGATGGTCAGCACATTATAGGTCGTCATTGAGGCTTTATCCTGAATTTTTCGGGAGATTTTGCG
The DNA here is from genome assembly GCA_031430295.1 of Phyllobacterium sp. Taxonomy (GTDB): domain Bacteria; phylum Pseudomonadota; class Alphaproteobacteria; order Rhizobiales; family Rhizobiaceae; genus JANMEX01. Next base: position 4,891 of record JANPBE010000470.1, on the reverse strand, counting down.
CTTCCTAGCGGTTTATAGCCCCTATTGGAAGTGCCAAGCGCATTTTCAGTAAACGAGCTTTTCTGGCGACTTACATAAGTCCGCGATAAGGCACTTGTCGCACTCCGGTTTGCGCGCTTTGCAGACGTAACGCCCATGCAAAATGAGCCAATGGTGGGCGTGAAATAGGAATGGCTTCGGGATAATTTTCAAAAAAGCCTGCTCGACTTGGTCTGGCGTTTTGCCGGGAGCCAGCCCCAGTCGATTTCCAATCCGGAAAATGTGAGTGTCCACCGCCATCGTCGCCTGACCAAAGGCCATAGACAAAACCACGTTGGCGGTTTTACGTCCTACGCCGGGAAGTGTCACCAATTGTTCCATAGTTTCAGGGACTTGGCTGTCAAAATCACGGATGAGAATGTGGCAAAGTGCGATGACATTCTTGGCTTTATTGCGCCACAAGCCGATGGTTTTGATATAGTTGGCAACGCCCTCCTCGCCCAAGGCCAGCATTTTTTCAGGTGTATCGGCGATTTCAAACAGTGCTTTTGTGGCCTTGTTGACCCCAATATCAGTCGCCTGCGCCGAAAGCGCGACTGCCACAACAAGCGTAAACGGGTTAACGTGATCCAGCTCACCCTTTGGTTCAGGGTTGGCTAGTTTGAAGCGTTCAAAGATCGTCGCGACCTCAGCCTTGGTATATTTCGGCGTCTTGTTTGACTTCTTGGGTGCGGCAATAAGGGGCTTTTCTGTTGGCATATCTGACCTATAATTCAATTTATGACCGACACAAATGAAATTGAAGCGCCGCTGTTTTACGCCCGTTTGACGCCCTACCGTTCGCTTGGACGGCAGGGTTTTAAGACGTTGATGTACATTCTGCTCGGCTGTTGGTTGGTGGCTGGCATCGTGTTTTTGTCGATGGGCGCTTGGCCTATCTTCGGGTTTTTCGGACTGGATGTGCTGGGCATTTGGCTGGCTTTCCGCATAAGTTACCGCTCAGCAAGGCAATATGAAGAGGTAAAACTGACGCGCAGCGAACTTGTTGTAGATAAGGTTGCAGCGTCCGGTAAGGCAATTCAACTGAAATTTAACCCGTTTTGGACCAAATTCGCCATAAAACGCCACCCTTATGCTGGCGTGACGTCATTAAAACTCGTTAGCGGCGGTGTGGCGCACTCCATCGGCTCGTTTCTTAACCCGCAAGATCGTGAAAGTTTCGGCAAGGCGTTCCAATTCGCGCTGGCGCGGGCCAAGTCGTAGGTTCACCCAAGAAACGGGTGGAAACTGATGCCGAACAATGGTCAAATCTCTTCATCAGGAGAATTGACGATGTTTAAGACCAAGCAATCCGAAGAAATTGCTTTAACAGCCCGTGATTATGATGCGATTGCGCAGGTCATTGAGACGTTGAGCGTGGATTATCAAAAGCAACCGTCGCTCGATGATCTATCGCGCCAAACGAAAATTGAAGCGACTGACTTGCAAAAGCTATTCACGCGCTGGGCAGGACTGTCGCCAAAGGCATTTTTGCAAGCCGTGACATTGGATCACGCCAAGCGCCTGCTTGATGGCGGTGCGCCGCTTTTGGATGCGTCTTATGAGCTGGGGCTTTCCGGTCCGGGGCGTCTGCATGATCTGTTTATCCATCACGAGGCGCTGTCGCCCGGTGAATATAAAGCCAAGGGCGCGGGTTTGACGATTAGCCATGGCTTTCATGAAAGTCCTTTTGGCCGCGCGCTGATTATGGTCACAAACCGCGGCATGTGCGGGCTTGGTTTCTCTGATGGTGATGACGCATTTGCCTTGCAAGACATGGTGCGACGCTGGCCGTTGGCGACTTATTTGCCAGATGAATCAATGACTTCCACCTATGCCGCACGGGTGTTTGATCCGGCGCGGTGGCAATCTGACAAACCTTTGAAAATTGTGATGATTGGTACGGATTTTCAGGTGCGCGTGTGGCAAGCGCTGCTTGATGTGCCGATGGGCGAAGCCTGCCGCTATGGTGACTTGGCGAGGGTTGTCGGCTCGCCTAAGGGCTCGCGCGCTGTGGGCGCTGCTGTGGGCGCGAACCCGCTTTCGTTCGTTGTGCCTTGCCATCGCGCGGTCGGGGCAACAGGCGCTCTTACTGGGTACCACTGGGGTCTGACGCGCAAACGCGCTATTTTGGGCTGGGAGGTTGGACAGACCTTGCGAAGCTAGTTGGTTTGGCTATTTATCATCTCAACAGAATTTGGGTGGATGATAATTATGATCACGGTAATTGGCTCTATCGGCTATGATTTGACGACTATTTCCGAGCGCTTGCCAAACCCGGGTGAAACATTGGTTGGCACTGGCTTTGTGTCCGCCCCCGGTGGGAAAGGCGCAAACCAAGCTTTAGCAGCAAAGCGAGCGGGTAGCGATACGCGGATGATTGGTGCTGTTGGCAATGATGCGTTTGCGCCTCAGGCTTTGGAACTGCTCGGCAAGGGCGGTGTGGACCTGTCCCGTGTGAAAACTTCGCCAACTGCCACCGGAATTGCCCTAATTTTCGTCGGCGGTACCGGCGAGAATATGATCGTTATTGCGCAAGGCGCAAACGCCACGTTGATGCCCGAAGATATTGCGCCATCCGCACTCAATAAAGGCGATTATGTGCTTTTGCAGCTAGAAATTCCGACGAATACTGTGGATACGGCGATAAAACTGGCCAGGGAAAAGGGTGCAATCTCAATTTTGAACACTGCTCCGTTCCACTTGGATGCGGTTGCCTTAATGGCTGATGCCGACATTACTGTTGCCAACGAGACGGAGTTTGATTTGGCTGCGGATGCTATGGCGCTGCACGGCGCAGACAGAAAAGCGAAAATGTCCGCCTTTGTTGCCAAAACCGGTAAGACAATCATTGTGACGCTCGGTGCGGACGGCGTGCTGGCCGCTACACCCTCAGGCAACTTTTCGGCCTCTGCGCTTAAGATCACCCCGGTGGACACTGTTGGCGCTGGCGATACGTTCTGTGGCTATCTTGGGGCAAGCCTCGCTCAGGGATTAGGCCTTGAGGCTGCAATGGCACGCGCAGCCGCGGCGGGTTCACTGGCCTGCACGAAGGCCGGGGCGCAGCCTGCTATTCCCCTTTTGGCTGATGTGCTTAAGGCAATGAACTAGACCATGTTTGCTTTGCCAGACGGCATCAAACACTTTCCCCAAGCGCTTGATGAGGCGGCGCAAAACGCGCTATTGTTAGCTGTTCGGAATGTGGTGACCAACGCGCCACTATTCACGCCTGCAATGCCAAAAACTGGCGTGGAAATGTCAGTGCGCATGACTAATTGCGGGGTAGTCGGTTGGGTGACAGACAAGGCCAATGGCTATCGCTATCAGGCAACGCATCCGGTAACGAGTCAGCCTTGGCCGCAGATTCCCACAGAACTAATGGTAATTTGGGAACAATATTCCGGTTATAGTGAACCACCGGAGGCCTGCCTTGTGAACTTTTACGATGCCGCAGCAAAGATGGGCCTCCACCAAGACCGTGATGAGAAGGACTTTGATGCACCTGTGCTTTCGGTGTCACTTGGAGATGCCTGCCTGTTTCGGGTTGGCGGGACGAAGCGTAGCGATAAGACTGTTTCGTTTCGTCTCGAAAGCGGCGATGTGGTGGTTCTCGGGGGGGCCTCACGTCTCGCATTTCACGGCGTGGACCGCGTCTATCCAAACACGTCACAACTGCTGAAAAACGGTGGGCGGATCAATTTGACAATGCGGCGGGTGAGCAAGCGTTAATTGTCTGAACGGTTACGAGTATCATCGCCGCGATCATCAAAGGCGCGATAGGCAGGCTTATCAGGCCCAGCGGGAAAGCGGCTAAAGGTAAAAGTGCAACGCCTATGGGGATAAGACTGACACGCTTTTCGCCAAGATAAGGCAGAAGAATAATAGCCAGGCATACCAGCGGACCAGCGTCATAAACGAACGAATAGGGCGAAATTGCAAATGTTGCAGCAACAATTAGAACCACGCGAAGGTTATCATCGTTACAGCGCAGGAATGCTCTGATTGAGCTTAAGAAAATAATAGCGGCAAAGGCCATGTGAATGGCAAATGCAAGGTCCGGCGAGATGCCAAGCGCACGGAGACTGGCGAATAGGCTTGGCATAAACGACAGGAATATGCCCTGCCATTGCCACATTACATTTTTCATTTCTGGCAAATTATTGGCAATGTACCCCTGCCAATTCTCAAGGCCAAAGGCATAAATCGACGCTAATACCATGATTGCTGTTGTTAATAAGGCCGCAATAATCGTGCTATATCGCCGCTCAATCAGCAGCAAAAATGGCAGTAGAATTCCCAGCTGCGGCTTAATTGTAAGCATTCCAAATGCGATGCCTGCAAGGATAGGCCGCGATTTGCGCCATCTAAGGCCTAGCAGCATCAAGCTGCCCGTGAGAAAGCCGTTTTGGCCAGCAATCAGGTTAAACGCGATGAATGGGATAAGCAAAATTAGAGCGACTGTATCCAATTTTCCAAGGAATATTCGGGCACTAGTTAGAAATAACGCCAACGTTGCAATCATGAAAATTGCCATCGCCGGGAAATAGGAAATTAACCCCAAAGGCACGGTAAAAAACAAGAAATGTGGAGGATAAGACCAATAGCGCGGCTGCACTTGCGGACCATTATGGGCCGATAACTCTACCATATAGCCATCAAGACTGCCGAAAAGTACTGAGGTCTTGTGCTCAAGAACGAACTGGCCGCTTAGCCAATAATTGACAAAATCTCGGTCCTTTAACGCGACGATGATATCGCTGGAGAACAGTGAGCTAAGCGGTAAAACCATCAGAACCAGCACAATACCGGCTAAGAATACCGGATCAAACAGTCCGATTTTATGGGGATGTTTTGGCTGCATGGGTCACCAATG
>JANPBE010000469.1:0-3138 GCA_031430295.1 Phyllobacterium sp. | reverse complement strand
AGCGACGCCTGGCACTTACCACGCCACTTATTCGGCCTATGAGTTTGTGCATGTGATTGAAGGCAAGATGACGATTACGCCGGATGGCGGCACGCCTGTGCACATCAAGGCGGGCGATGCCTTTGTCGTGGAGGCGAACTTTAAGGGTCTGTGGAAGATTGAAGAGACGATACGCAAACATTTTGATTTCAAAATGTGAGGCGGCGGCCCGTCTAATTCGTTCGCGGGAAGCGGATGTGAAGGTCCATCTCCAGTGATGGCGCCAGTGTTTGCATGGCCATGAAACGGCCCGCGATATGGCGCTCAAAACTGCTGGTTCTGGCAACTATCCGTGCCTGCACGGCAAGCACCAATGCATCATAGGCGTCGAGTCCGGCATGAATCGCGGAGGCGTAAGGTTGCGAATTAACAGGGGCAAACTGCGCCAGTTTGAACGCTGCCAGCACGGCGTTGAATTTGCCGCCAAGGTCTGCATCTGGCCACATTGCAGGTGGCGCGAGTGGCAGGTCTATGGACTGCACTGCCACGCTTAAGTGCGGCAGAATATCGAGCAAATCCTTGTAGGCGGCGTTGGCATTTTTGATGCGAATGAGCGGCGCAAGCATCCCGCTGGCGCTTTCGACTTTGGCGAGTTCATCCAGCATGGCGCTGAAATTATTGGATGCGGAGGTATCGTGGTGATCGTGTCTTCCGACGATGCCCATCGCATCCACATTGTTCATTTTATCCATGCCTATGTCAGGCAAAACAGTGAGCGAAGAATCCACCAGTGACAGAATTTTTTGCTTTTGAAGCAGCGTGGATTGGATAAGGGTGCGGTAGGTCTTGCTCTCATCAATGCTCAGCTCCACGCCGCTTTCGACCTTGGCCAGCAGCGCTGCGTTGACGGCATAAATGTCGTTTGCCATCAAACGCTTATGCGGCACGGATGTTTGCGACATCTCATTGAGCCTGTCCGTGATGAGCGTGAGCTCTGCATCGTTAAGTGGAGCGGCGTCGCGCGTGACGATGTAGGTGGTTGCTATGATGATGAGGACCATCAAAACTTGGGCAAAGTGCCATAAAAAACGCGATAATTTACGCATTGCGCCGCTCTTTCAGTTTACATTCATGTTCTGAACTATAGAAATAGAGACGGGGATAAGACGCCGTAGGGGGACGGCTGGCATAATGGATAGCAGTGACATTGATCTCATAGCGCGGATTTATGATACCGCGCTGACGCCGCAAAGCTGGCCGGATGTGTTGTATAGCGTTGCCAGACACCTTGGCGCGGCTGGCGCTTTTATTTTTGAAGTGCGCACTCATGAAAATGTGCCGCAGATTGCGTCGCGGCTCTTCAGCGCCAATTATGACCGCCAAGTGGTGGCGGATTATATGGTGCAGTTTAACGATGACGAGCTGCGCGATCAGGGCCGCTTTGCTGAACTTTCCGCAAATTCCGACGAAGTGGATTTGATTAGCGATGTTGAGCTGCGTCCCGATGTTCAGGATGTTTTGAAACAGCCCAACACACAGTTTATGATGAAGCACGGGCTCATGCACCGCGCCGGGGCCTTGCTCAATAAAGACCTGCTCAATGTCGATCGTTTTGCGCTGCAATTTGATATCACGCGCGGACCGATTAGTGGCGATGAGCGTAAAAAGGCCGGGATTTTTCTGCCGCATATCGCCAAGGTGATTGGCCTTGGTCGGCCGCTGGAGCATCAGTTTCGGGTGCAGGCGATATTTGAAGAAATCATCAATAAATCTGACCAAGGCATCGCGATTTTGAATGGCGAGGGCGAGATCGTTTTCAGCAATCCGGAGTTTGAGCGCATCGTTGCCAGTCACAATATTCTGCGCCGCTCGCACACAAAAAAGTTGCAAGTCACCCGTGATGATATGGCGGCGCGCTTCCATGATTTGATCGCCACCGATGCGCATGGCTTGTTCGGGGCGCGCTCGCGCAAAGAGGCGATTGTTCTGCCGCTGGCGGATGCGGGTAGCGCTGTATTTATGGAAATTTGCCCGATTGAAGAGACGACCTATACTGGACGACTGGGCGTCGGTTATCGTTTGCTCACGCTGCTGGATACCAGCAAACCAGTGTTCATTGATGTTGACCGGATCAGCGATTTCTACCCGCTCTCGAAAACAGAAAAGGATGTGCTGACGCTGATTGCCAAGGGCATGTCGAACCAAGAAATCGCTGACTTGCGCAACAGTGCGTTTGAAACGGTGAAGAGCCAGGTCAAAACCCTGATGCGCAAAACTAATTCCGGCAGCAGGTTGGAACTTATCCATATGGTGCGAAATCTGTCGGCACAGGTGCATTATGAAGTGCCCAATGCCGCTCGTCGGATGCACTGAGACGCCGCTCATTTCGCGCTGGAATCCAGCAATAACAGCCGCTTGGCATCGCTATCCGGCAAGTCCAGTTTGGCATTTTGCGAGCGCTCATACAGCGTTGTTGTGATTGCCTCGATCTCTTGCGCGGGGTCTAAATCTCGTGCCAGCGCCGCGGAAACGAAGGCGGCGGCTTGGCTTGTGCCGCCCCATAAAATAGGTTTTTGGTAATTCAACGCCTGCGCCACGGGTATCAGGGTGCCGGGCGAGAGGATGTCCACGCATTTTCCATGGTTGGAAAGCTTGGCTAATTTGTCATCCTCATCGCTGGCGGCAACCGTAATGGCGCGCTCGGCAGATGCTGGCGAATAATTGCAGGCGTCCTTGGATTGATTGCCCGCCGCAACCACGACGATGATTTTATACTTGTCGACCAGCAGGTTAATCCAGTCGTTAATGTCTTGCGCCTTGGGGCCGATGAGGCTGAGATTGATGATAATCTTGGCGTGGTCAGTATATTTCTGTTCCCGCCTAATGATCCACTCAAACGCTTCGACCAGCGAAGAGGCCGCGCCGGTTTTGTTACTATCGCAGGGCAGCACAGTAACATCGAATATCTCTGCATAGGGTAATACACCCAGCGTCTTGCCGGTCATGATGGACGCCATCGCCGTGCCATGGGCGCGGCAGGTGGTGTAAATGTCGTTTGGCACGACCTTCAAAAAAGTAGCGCCAAATTTGACGCGGGATTCAAGTTCGGGGTGGGCCATATCCACGCCATTGTCTAACAAATATATTCGGCTTTTCGCC
>JANPBE010000468.1:0-1740 GCA_031430295.1 Phyllobacterium sp. | reverse complement strand
TGGATACGTGGCACTGGACCAGCCTTGTCGTGCTGCTGTGCTTTGCGGGCCTTCGCGCTATCCCCGATGACTACTATCGCGCGGCGAAAATTGACGGCGCGAGCGGGTGGGCGATCTTTCGGTTTATTCAATTGCCGAAGCTGAAGCTGGTGCTGCTGATTGCTGTGCTGCTGCGCTTTATGGATAGTTTTATGATCTATACCGAGGCCTATATCGTCTCGCGCGGGGGGCCGGGTGTTGCCACCACATTCCTCAGCCACGAGTTGGTGCAGACGGCGACCATTCAGTTTGATTTGGGCGAAGGCGGGGCGATGTCGGTGATTTATTTCTTCATCGTGGTTGCATCTCGTGGGTATTCTTTTCGCTGATCGTGCCGAAGGAACGCGCGGTATGAAACAGAAATTTTCACTCGCGCCACTGATCTATGTCACGCTGTTGATGATCCCGATCTATTGGCTGATCGTGATGAGCTTCAAATCCAACAGTGAGATTTTCAGCGGCATCACACCCTTTCCGCAAGCGCCGACGCTTGAGAATTACCACCTCATCTTTAGTGACCCGGACTGGTATCTCGGCTATGTGAATGCCACGATTTATGCGCTGCTGAACGTCATCATTTCGGTGAGTGTTGCCATTCCGGCGGCTTACGCTTTTTCGCGCTATCGCTTCTTTGGCGACCGCGCTTTGCTGTTCGGGTTCCTCGCCTTCCGCATGATGGCACCGGCGATATTGCTCATTCCATTCGTCGAGATTTTCTCGCGGCTGAATATGATCGACACCTATCTTGCCGTGGCGCTGGCGCATTGCTTCTTCAACGTGCCGCTGGCGATTTGGATTTTGGAAGGCTTTATTTCTTCTGTCCCCAAAGAGATGGATGATATTGCCAGCGTCGATGGCTATAGTTTCCCGCGCTATTTCTTCCGCATTCTGTTGCCACAAATCGCTCCGGGTATCGCTGTTGCGGCATTCTTTTGCTTCCTGTTTTCGTGGATTGAATATTTGCTATCCAATGCGCTAACCGTCGTTGACATCAAGCCCATCGGCGCGATTATGAGCCGCGCAGGCGGTGTGATGTCGGGCGATGTTGCGCTGCTCGCCACCGCCAGTGTGCTGGGTATGATTCCCGGCGTGATTCTGATTTTCTTCATGAAAAACCACCTTGCTCGCGGCTTCTCAATGGGCCGCGTTATCTGACAAAGGAATTGGAAATGATCTATCTACTTGCCCACCTCACTGCCCGCCCGAACGACCATGCCGAAATTCTCGCCGATGCCAAAGTCATGATTGCTGCCACGCGCACGGAACCGGGGTGTATTTTGTATGATCTCAATGTTTCGATTACTGATCCTTGCTCGATGATTTTTGTAGAAGCGTGGGAGAGCCGTGAGGCGTTGACGGCGCATTTTAATACGCCGCATATGGCGGTGTGGCGCGAGAAGTCGGGACCGTATTTTATTGAGCGCAAGATTGAGGTTATTCATCCGGATAAGGTGGAATTGCTTTGAGGGTGGAGACTTTATCCATGCTAGGCGCGAGGCGCCCCCCTCTGCCTGTCGGCATCTCCCCCGCGAGGGGGGAGATCGATAACTGGAGAGTTTATGCGTTTGGCAGCGAACGGCGGTGCGCCGATCTCCCCCCTTGCGGGGGAGATGCAGATCCTTTCTCAAGAACTTTGCAGGACAGAGGGGGGCGCCTCGAGCTAAGCTGTCAAAGTGACCACAGGTCTTGCCAATGCTAACC
>JANPBE010000467.1:0-1246 GCA_031430295.1 Phyllobacterium sp. | reverse complement strand
TGGCTTGCTAGATCGAATAAGAGTGATTTGCTTGACTGGAGCGTCACCCAATGCTGCCATAGTCGCTTCGTTTGGCATCAATTTAGAAAATAGCATTCTAAAGCCAGGATACCTTCGTTGAAAGGATTCCGTTATCGCTTTTGTTACGAATCCAACACATGAGCGTCCTTGGAATGATTGAAATGCGGCAAAACCGAAATGTTCGTTACTTGGCAGCCAAAATTGAAAGTAGAGCGGGATTTCCTCGAGATCGGTTGCTTGCCTTTTATAGTTTTCTTTTTTTGTGATGACATTTTTCAATGTGCTCTCAAAACCGTGCGTTCCGTAATTTATAAGTCCGTGCACGCTTCGAATTGAATTGGTCGGCTTTCTGTCAAAGAACCACGTGCGCTGATTCTCGCCCTCATCAACTGGCGAGGATTTTTCATCGATGAACCTCGTCACAAAATCATAAGGGTCTAACCCTGTCGTACTATCAAACTCGACAGACTTCTTATCGCTGTTTTTAACTACAGCCACCCTATAAAATCTCAGTCCAATTGCAAATGACATACTGCGCTCTTCAAAATTATTATTTTTTCAGGTTAGTATCAATTTTGTAGAATACAATCTTGAAACGTTAAGTATTTTGTTTTTCAACTCTTATAATCACGCAAATTTTGATTTTGTTGATACTCGTCTTCTGACGAAAATTATCAACATTGTGCGACTTTAAAATGCGCAAGATATTTCGTGTTTTGGCGCAAAGTCCCCTCTCCGTCAGCTTCGCTGACACCTCTCCCCGCAAGCGGGGCGAGGTTAAAACAGAACAGCGCGCCTTTAACCTCGCCCCATTTATGGGGAGAGGTGGCGCGGGCGTAGCCCGTGACGGAGAGGGGCCTTTGGTGGTGTGCAGAGTGTGTTTGAAGCAAATCTCGGAGCGCGGCGCCCCCCTCTGCCCTGTCGGGCATCTCCCCCGCAAGTGGGGAGATCACGCGCTCGGCTTATCGCTGCCAATTATTTGATTGAGCACAAAATGCCTGCCGCAATCTGCACTGTTGACGATTGGCGAAAGCCGTGGCGCAGGCCGATCTCCCCACCTGCGGGGGAGATGCCGACAGGCAGAGGGGCGCGCGACGGAGTGGGATGTTGGCTCTGAGAAGCCGCGATTGCATGAAATTGGCACCGGCTTTGCACGGCACCGTGGCACCCCTCTCTGTCCTGCAAAGATCTTGATTAAGAAACTGCATCTCTCCCTCAAGGGGAG
>JANPBE010000466.1:0-3142 GCA_031430295.1 Phyllobacterium sp. | reverse complement strand
GACCGATAAAGACGGCGTGCGCCATATCCAAATTGAAGGGCAGGGCAAGCTCACAGGCCAGACCATTGATGTGCCTGGCGATCCATCCTCCACCGCCTTTCCGCTGGTCGCCGCGCTTCTCGTGACCGGCTCGGATGTCACCATCACCAACGTTTTGATGAACCCGACACGTACCGGCCTCATTTTCACGTTGCAAGAAATGGGCGGCGATATTCAGGTGCTCAATGCGCGCTTGGCGGGCGGCGAAGACGTGGCGGATTTGCGCGTGCGCTCGTCAGACTTGAAAGGCGTCAACGTCCCCGCAGACCGTGCGCCCTCCATGATTGATGAATATCCCGTGCTGGCCGTCGCCGCGAGTTTTGCCGAAGGCGAGACCATCATGAACGGCCTCGAAGAGCTGCGCGTCAAAGAATCAGACCGCCTCGCTGCCGTCGCCCGTGGCCTAGAAGCCAACGGCGTCCATTGCACCGAAGGCCAAGAAACCCTAACCGTGCGCGGCGTGCCAGGCGGCAAAGGCCTAGGCGGCGGCACAGTTGCCACCCATCTCGATCACCGCATAGCTATGGCGTTCTTGGTCATGGGGCTGGCATCTGAAAAGCCGGTGACCGTGGATGACGCCACAATGATTGCCACCAGCTTTCCGGAGTTTATGGATTTGATGACAGGGTTGGGCGCGGAGATTGGATAAGGATTAGAATAACTTATGGAAGCGCTCGCCCTAGCTTTTCTCTTGATCTCCGCGCTGTTTGCCATTGAGAGATTTTACTTCAACCAAAAGCGCGGCGCGTTCGCAATCATATTTTGCGTATTTTTATTCCAAAGTTTTCTACTGGGAATATGTACTTTTATCTTGTCCGGCAATCTGGGCTTTACCCCGAGTGCGACACTTCACAGCATTTTTGCATCGCTTGGTGGTGTGGCATTGCTAACTATCGGGATTACACCCGTGTTTGCAGCTGTATGTGCCACGTTCTGGCTGTTGGTAAAACTTGGCCAGAGACTCTTTTCCGATCGTAAGCAGATGTAAGCTCGAAGCATAGCCATTTAAGCGGAGCAAATCCGATGTACCAACCCGTCCACTTCGTCGAATCCGATCTCCCCACCCTGCACGCGCTCATTCGTGCCCATCCGCTTGGCCTTCTCATCTCTGCCGATGCAGACGATCTACAAGCCAATCCGATTCCCTTCTTAATCGACGAAACTGCTGGCCCGCACGGCACTTTGCGTGCCCATGTCGCCCGCGCCAATCCGCAGTGGCAGCATTTGCAATATGGCGCGAAGGCGCTGGTGGTGTTTCAGGGTAGCGATGCCTATGTCACGCCCTCTTGGTATGAAACCAAGAAGGAGCATGGCAAGGTCGTGCCTACGTGGAACTATGTGTCCGTACAAGTGCGCGGCACGGTGAAAATCATGGATGATCCCGCGTGGCTGCATAGCCAGCTAACCACGCTCACCGCGCAGCATGAAGACGGCAGATCAGAGGCTTGGTCAATCGATGACGCGCCCGCGCCCTATATTGAGATGCAAAAGCGTGCGATTATAGGTATTGAGATTGAGATAACCGAAATTGCCGGCAAGTGGAAAGTCAGCCAAAATCGCTCGATGCCGGATAGGGCAGGCGTGGCGGCGGGGCTTAGCCAAGACGGCAATAATGCAATGGCGGCTTTGGTCGCCAAGAAAGTGTGAAATTTATGACATCTAAAGTGGCACTCATCATCGGCGGCGGTTCGGGCATGGGAGCGGCAGCAGCCCGCAAACTTAGCGCAGACGGTTACAAGGTCGCCATCATGTCATCGTCCGGCAAGGGCGAGGCGCTGGCCAATGAGCTCGGCGGGCTTGGCTTCACGGGCTCTAACCTCAACGTGGATGATCTCAAGCGCTTCGTTGATCTTTCAATGGAAAAGTTCGGCCGTATCGATGCGCTGGTCAATTCCGCAGGCCACGGCCCGCGCGCGCCATTGCTGGAGATTACCGACGAGCAATGGCACACTGGCATCGACGTCTATTTCATGAACGTCGTGCGCGCCACGCGCCTTGTTGCGCCGATTATGATCGCGCAGAAAAGCGGCGCTATCGTTAATATTTCCACCGCGTGGGTGAATGAGCCTGCCGCCATGTTCCCCACCTCTGCCGTCGCGCGCGCAGGCCTTGCCGCCTACACCAAACTCTTCGCGGAAAGCCACGCCGCGCATAATGTGCGCATGAATAATGTGCTCCCCGGCTGGATTGACAGCCTGCCACAAACCAGCGAGCGCCGCGATACTGTCCCTATGGGCCGCTATGGAACATCCGAAGAAATCGCGGCCACAGTCGCCTTCCTGCTCTCCGATGGCGCAGGCTACATTACGGGCCAAAACCTGCGGGTAGACGGCGGCTTGATGCGCAGTGTGTGAAGGTGGCGACTTGCGTATAATACGTATTTCAGCTATTTTACGTATAAATATTTAGCGAGGCAATAATGAAGAGCTTTTCCTTATCGGAACTTAATCGCCAGTCCGGCGAGGTCGTTGACGCTGCATTGCTGGCCCCCGTTAGCTTGACCAAGCGCGGCAAGCCAAAACTGGTGGTTATGAACGCCGTTACCTATGAAATGCTCAAGCGAGGCAAAGCATACACTGTTGAGAATGCGCCTGAGGAAGTGCACCAGCTTCTCATCGAAGGGCTCAACGAAATGCTGTCGGAGTTATAACGCTTGTTAGAGCGTGGCGCTGTCTATTCATATAGCTATCTTTGGGGGCGCGAGGCGGATGCTGGAGAAGAGTCGGGCCGTAAGAATAGGCCCGTGTGCTTTTTAGTACGTCCCTCCCGCCAGCCTGATTTGATGTATTTGTTTGCAATCACCAGCCAAGAACCCGCCAAACATCGGGTGGCCGAAAAACTTGCGCCCTCAGAGTGCCAGCGCTGTGGGCTGCGCGAACCGGCATGGCTCGTACTTGACGAATATAACATTGCCATAGATAGCGAATTGCATGATTTCACATCTCTCAATCCGCTTGGTACTTTCAGTCCAAATTATTTGAAGCACATACTTAAAGTAACGATTGAGGCAGCGGTATCAGGCCGGTCTCGCGCCATTTTACGGAGCTAATTTATGACACTCCTCATCGCCATCGATGGCCCCGCCGCCTCCGGTAAAGGCACG
>JANPBE010000465.1:0-8040 GCA_031430295.1 Phyllobacterium sp. | reverse complement strand
ATTGAATAAAAAATATTATTGACCGATTCCCTCCACACTCTCCCAACCTGCTTTATGATACCTCCCAGTTTGAAACGGGAAACAAAATGGACTGGCCGCTCGTCATCGACCGAAACCGCACGGCGCTGCTCACAATCATCGTGGCGTTGATGGTTTCGCTTGGGCTGGTCAGTGGTGGACGGCTTTTGACGCTGCCATTGTTTTTGTACCGCCGTGCGCTTCTCATTCTTCGCCCCGCTGAATCTGCCGTGCGGCGGCTGATTATGATTGTGGCCCATGAGATGGCGCAGCGCGGGTTCAAACTGCGTCCTGCGCGGCGCGACGGGCTGGCGGAATTTCTTGTGTTTTCGCGGCCTAACCCGCGCGACCAGCCTGCGCTTCCGTCGTTTAATTTGATTGATCCGCTGAAAACATTCGGGCGTGAAGCGCCGGATATGGACGGGTTTTATTCTGGCGAAATTTCGGATGGACCCGAGTTGACGCCCATTTCTGCCGCCTCGCTGGGTCTGCGCATTCTGGCGCTGAAACATGCTTTGGAGAACTTGCCTCGCCACGCCAAGCGTCTCGCCCGTTGGTATGAGCAACGCGATTTGGCGTATGCACAAAATTTGCCACACCGCTATTCCCCCATGCGCCCCGGCCCCGCGCCTGCATCGGAAAAACGCAAAACCCATGAAATTGACGAGGTTCTGCTCGAATGCCATTTGCTGGCGCTTTATGCCGGCGAGCGGCAGGACTCGTCTTGATTATCCAAGCAAAATTGGGAGCGAAATGCCGCCGGTTTTCACAAAGGCCGGTGCGTTCAACCTCGCCCGCTTGCGGGAGAGGACGTCCGAAGGACAGGAGAGGGCACTTGCCCTCACCGGTGCTTCGCACCTCCGCTCCCGCACGCGGGAGCGGTTAAAACAGCGGTGGTTAGAATGTACTGCCGACGAAATTGCACACTATACTAAAGCTGATGCTTGTTCTTTGAATCTGACTGGTTGTTACCTTCGCTCACCGCTCCAGCAGTGCCACGGCTTCCACATGCGGGGACCACAGGAACTGGTCGAACGGTGTGACGCTGAGCAGTTTGTAGCCGCCGTCGATCAATATCCGTAGATCCCGCGCCAGCGTGGCCGGATTGCAAGAAACGGCCGCGATTTTTTTTATGGCGGATTTGGCGAGCCACGCGCACTGATCTTCCGCGCCAGCGCGCGGCGGGTCGAACACGACAGCGTCATAAGGTTTCAAATCCAGCGGGCGCAGCGGGCGGCGGAACAGGTCGCGCTGCTCGACCGTGATGGCCTTAAATCCTTGCAAGCCGCGCCGTCCGCGATCAATCGCGTTCACGGCCGGAAGGTCTCCCTCTATGGCGTGCACCGGAGCAAATTCGGCGATGCGGAACGTAAACGCGCCGGAACCGGCAAACATATCCACCACGCGCTTGGACTTGCCGATATGTGTGTTGATAAGCGTCGCAATTGCGATTTCCACGCGTTCGGATGCCTGCAAAAAGCCTCCCGGTGGCGGCGACACTGGCACTTTGCCAAAGTGGATAATTGGCTTGATGCGCTCGACGATAATATCTTCGGCAATTGCCAACCGTGCAAAACCGCGGCTGATGGCAAAGCTGCTCATCTGCATACGCATATCGGTCGAGGCTTTTTCGATGCCGTGAATGCTGACATCCAGCCCGCCTGTGGTTAGCGTCACCGTAATATGGCCGCTGCCGCTCTTGTCCAATTTCATCAAATTGGCCAGATCGCGCATCGTCGACAGACAGGCGATAAGCTCCGGCTTGGCGACGGGGCACTCATCAATCTCGATAACTTGATGCGAACCGGCGGCGTTAAAGCCCACCTGCTTGCCATGCTTATCACCGCGCACGGTGTAAGACACGCGGCGGCGCTCGCCCGGCTCTGCGCCCAAAATGCTGTTCACCGTTGTCTCAATGCCGCGCGAAGCGAGCGCGTCGATAATCATCTGGCGCTTCCACGCATTGGTCGGTTCGCTTTTCCAATGCTGCACGGCGCAGCCGCCGCAGACTTCGAAGTGCACGCATGCTGGTTTGATACGGTCTGGTGAGGGCTGCAACAAAGACAGCATCGTGCCGCGCGAACCGGTAACGGCTGCGTTCAGCACTTCGCCCGGAAGCGAGAATGGCACATGGACGACGCCTTGCTCGGTGTGGGCGATGCCCTCACCTTTCGATCCCATGGATTGTATGGTCAGGCTCATTCGTCTTCAGTTCCGTTCGTTTCTTTAATGCCACCGAGCAAATATTCTTTGTTGCCATCCGCGCCTTCAATGGGCGATTCGATAAGGCCAAGCGAGCGCCAGCCCATTTCTTCGGTAAACCAGCGCTCCAGTTCACGCGCGACGGGCATGGATTGGGTGGGGTCTTTCAAGATGCCGCCCTTGCCGATGGCCTCGCGCCCCGCTTCAAACTGCGGCTTCACAAGAATGACGCATTGAGCGCCAACTTCGGCTAAATCCAATGCGGGCGGCAACGCGAGCTTGATAGAAATAAAGCTGACATCGCTGGTGACAAATTCAATCTTGCGGCCATCCAAATGGTCTTCGTCCAATTCGCGGGCGTTTTGGCCCTCAAGATTTGTGACCTTGCGATTGCCAGCAATGCGTCGCTCCATCTGGCCGTGGCCGACATCAACGCCAATGACATGTTCCGCGCCGCGCTCCACAAGCACTTCGACGAACCCGCCGGTGGAAGCACCAATATCAAGCGCCACTTTGCCTTCCGGCGACAGGCCGAAATGGTCCAGCCCGGCAATGAGTTTTAGCGCCGCGCGCGAGACATAGCCTCGTGCAGGGTCATCCAGCGCAATCACATTGACGCTGGAAACCAACTGGCTGGGGCGCAAAATGGGCATCCCGTCAACCAGAATAGTGCCGCGCACTATCGCATCCCGCGCTCGCGAGCGGGATTTATAATGGCCAAGATTTACCAGGGCTTCATCGAGCCGCAGGCGGTTAGCAGAATAATCAGGTTTCAACATCGGGCTTCAATGCCCGAACAAGGCTCAATAGTAAAGGAAACTCGAAAGCACTCGGACTTTACGATTGGCGACCGCCGCGACTTGTACCAGCTTGACCGAGGCATTTGTTTCAACAATCGGAGCGCTGGCAACCACGATCTCAGGCGTAGCGACCTTATTCATAGGAGTTTCCGATAAAGCCACAAGAGCGGCATCGGCATTTTCAAACTCAGCAGGCAGAGCGGCTACAACGACAATTGCAGGGCGGACCGGACCTTGGAATTCCGCAATTTTCACCGCCTTGGCATGAATATCGTAAGCACCACGAATGGGACCGGCTTTTTTGGCCACAATTTGCTTCACTGCGGCCTCTATCTTGCGATCATACTTTGGCGCATCAGCTGCAAAACTGCTGCCGCATGTGAAAACTAATATCAGCGCTGTTAGCGCCATTTTATGTGCTGTTTTCAGCATCATTATCTCCCTGTAACTGCAAGGAGACTACAACAAAGAGACAAATTCTCCGCAAAGAAGTGCGGTTAGGAATGTGGAAAGCAGCGTGGTTTG
Source organism: Phyllobacterium sp. (assembly GCA_031430295.1). Lineage (GTDB taxonomy): Bacteria > Pseudomonadota > Alphaproteobacteria > Rhizobiales > Rhizobiaceae > JANMEX01. The sequence goes on along the minus strand of JANPBE010000465.1, from coordinate 4,495 downwards.
TAATTGGTTAGCAGAGCGCAATTTGATTGGTGACAATCTGCTTTATTCCCAATCCTCAAATGATTGATTTGACTTCCGGAGGTCAAAACCTACAATGTCTTACATGCCTTTACATCAAAACGCTGGACTGTGAGATAATTATGTCAACCGCATCGCTGACAACGCGCATTGATACGAACCTCAAGACTGAGCTGGAACAAATCGCCCGGTTTGATAGACGCTCTGCATCTTTCATGACAAATCAAGCGATAAAAAACTTAGTCGAAGAGCGCAAGGCAACACGCGAACTCATTCAAACTGGTTTGTCACTTGTTAAGACTGGAGCGGCTACTCTTTCCAGTGATGACATTCATCAATGGTTTATGGCAGGTGAAGATGCCCCCTTCCCCCAATCTCAAATAATTGAATAATGCATCCAAATGCAAATCAAATACTTGGAGACAACTGCACTTGGTTTGCGCTGGATGCGCACTTACTATCAAAAAAACCCACAACTTAATCGAGCCGCAGCACTAGCAGCGCTTAAGAATGCAGAATTGTTACTGGCTGATTTTCCTTATTCAGGCGAGTGCTACGAAGATTATGAAAGGGTTCGAGAATACCATATCCATGCGACTGCCTTCTCACTGCTTTATACATTTCAGCAGGAAACAATATGGATAATCGATGTGCGCGATCAGCGCGGGAATAGAAGCGCCGAAGCCATTCGTGAATTCAACAAGGATATTCGTATTAAGCACGGTCTACCGCCACTTTGAATTGTCGCGATAAATGGATCAGCGCTTTGAAATGGTCGTTAAGCCCGCGCCGGGGCTTTCAGCTCATTGCCTAATGCGCGGAACACGGTGCCGACAATTCCTGCCGCATCCAGACCAGCGCGTTCATACATGCGCTCGGGCTTGGCGTGGTCCGTATATTCATCGGGAAAGCAAAGCGGGCGCACTTTGAGGCCGTGATCTAACAGGCCGTTCATCGCTAGAAATTGCATGACGTGGCTGCCAAAGCCACCGACTGCGCCCTCTTCAACGGTGATCAGCACTTCGTGATTTTTAGCTAAGCGGCGGATTAAGTCTTCATCCAGAGGCTTGGCAAAGCGTGCGTCTGCTACCGTAGTTGAAAGACCAGCGGCGGCGAGTTGGTCGGCGGCCAGCAGACATTCGGCGAGGCGCGTGCCAAATGATAGCAGCGCCACGCGCGTGCCTTCGCGCACGACACGGCCTTTGCCGATTTGCAAAATCGAGCCGCGCTCCGGCAGATCAACACCAACGCCGTCGCCGCGTGGATAGCGGAATGAAATCGGACCTTCGTTATATGCAGCCGCTGTGCGAACCATATGGCGCAGCTCCGCCTCGTCACTTGCCGCCATCACCACAAAGCCTGGGAGCGTCGCCAGATAGGTCGTGTCGAACGAGCCGGCATGAGTGGCACCATCTGCGCCTACATAACCGGCGCGATCTATCGGGAAGCGCACTGGCAGGCCCTGAATCGCAACATCATGAACCACTTGGTCGTATGCACGCTGCAAAAATGTCGAGTAAATGGCCACAAACGGCTTGTAACCTTCGGTCGCCAAACCAGCCGCAAACGTCACCCCATGTTGCTCGGCAATGCCCACATCAAACAACCGGTTGGGGAAAACCTTGCCGAAAATATCGAGGCCAGTGCCATTTGGCATAGCCGCCGTGATGCCGACAATCTTTTCGTCGTGCTGGCCTTCGGTCACCAGACTATCGCCAAATACGCGGGTGTAGCTCGGTGCATTGGCGGGCGGTTTGGTTTGCGTTCCGGTGATGACGTCAAACTTGTTGACGCCGTGATATTTGTCCGCTGCGGCCTCGGCGGGCGCATAGCCCTTGCCTTTTTGCGTCACCACATGGATGAGTACGGGGCCTTTGTAGTTGTCGCGTACATTGCGCAGCACAGGTATCAGCGAATCCAGATTATGCCCGTCAATTGGACCGATATGGTAAAAGCCGAGTTCCTCAAACATCGTGCCACCTGTGACATACCCACGGGCATGTTCAACAGCGCGGGTGATGGCGCGATCTATGCGATGGCCGAGATATTTGGTCAGCTTTTTACCAATATCACGCATACCCAAATAGGTGCGGCCAGAGGCAAGACGTGCAAGATACGCACTCATCGCACCAGTTGGCGGGGCAATCGACATGTCGTTGTCGTTGAGAATAACAATGAGCCGCGCATCCATGGAACCGGCATTGTTGAGCGCTTCAAACGCCATGCCAGCAGACATGGCACCATCGCCGATGACCGAGATCACATTATTATCTTTGCCTGATAAGTCGCGGGCAACCGCCATGCCGAGACCAGCGGAAATCGAAGTGGATGAATGTGCCGCGCCAAACGGATCATATTCGCTTTCGGAGCGCTTGGTAAATCCGGAAAGCCCGTCTTCTTGGCGCAGCGTGCGGATTCGGTCACGGCGGCCTGTGAGAATTTTGTGGGGATAGGCTTGATGGCCAACGTCCCAGATCACACGGTCATCGGGCGTGTTGAATACATAATGCAGAGCAACTGTGAGTTCGACGACGCCAAGGCCCGCACCCAAATGTCCACCTGTCTTAGAAACTGCATCAATCATTTCAGCGCGCAGTTCGGCGGCCACCTGTGGCAAATCACTTTCTGCCAATAGCCTGAGATCGGCTGGCGTTGCAGCTTTGTCTAATAGCGGTGTCTCAGGTTTGGTCGTCAATTTTGCGTAACCTTGTGGTTGGGTAGGAACCCATATCATCTGACTAAAGAAAAACCGCGCATCCCGCAATTGCGCGATTGAACGCATGAACAGTTATCACATGCTTATAAACCGCCAGATTGCTGTTTTTAAGCCGATTTTTAGGATATTTTATGCAGGATTAGCCCAAAGAGTTAAGCGTTAAGTAGGCAAGGGGATAAACTCTTCTTCATCACCCGGCACAATATCGAACTTTCCGGTGCGCCATTCTTCCTTGGCTTGCTCTATTTTATCTTGAGACGACGAGACAAAATTCCACCAAATATAGCGTTTTGATCCGATGGAATCGCCGCCTAACAACACAAAATGTGCATCAGTTTGCGCAGAAATGATAATTTCAACATCGGGCTTGAACACGATCAATTGATGTGCGGCGAAACTGTCGCCCTCAATCGCGACCTCGCCGGAAATGACATAAATTGCCCGTTCTTCAATATCTGCAGGCACTTGAAGGCGCTTGCCCATCGCCATGGCAACATCAACATAAACTGTTTTAGAATGGGTGGGTGTGGGTGACACCAATCCGGCAAACGCACCCATAATCACACGCAATGACACGCCACTATCCAAAACAGACGGTAATTTCGAGGCTGCAACATTGGCAAAGGCAGGGTCCATATCTTCCTTAGCGTCCGGCAAGGCAATCCATGTCTGGAGGCCGGAAAGAGACATAGCGTTGTCGCGCATTTCCTCAGGCGTGCGTTCGGAATGCACGATGCCTTTGCCAGCGGTCATGAGGTTTACATCGCCCGGCGCGACGATCATTTCTGTACCGAGGGAATCGCGGTGACGTATTTTGCCGTCGAATAAATAGGTTACGGTGGCAAGACCAATGTGTGGATGAGGCCGCACATCGAGCATCTGTTCAGGGCGCAAAATTGCAGGGCCCATTTGGTCAAAGAAAATAAACGGTCCCACCATGCGACGCTTGGCTGTCGGCAAGGCGCGGCGCACTGTGAAGCCACCAATATCTTTGGCACTGGCGACCACTAGAGTTTCGATTGCGTCGCAGGAAAATTGATCACCTGCTAGAGGGTCCGTACCGGGAAAAAAGCTCATAGCGTTAACTCCCTTGGCTATTTTGGATTATTCCAGTGGCTCGGTCCCGACAGCCTTGCCATCGCGCGATAGTTTGATTTTTTCGACCTTATCCTCGGCGGATTGCAGTAGTGCACCACAGTGATTTTTCAGCGCCTCACCGCGCTCATAAATCAAAATAGATTGTTCCAATTCAACATCGCCGCGCTCAAGATTGCCAACAATCTTCTCTAGCTCCGCGAGTGCGGTTTCGAAACTCATCACCTTGATATCGGCGTTTGCAACTTCAGACATTATCACCCTCGCATCAAGCGGCTGACATGGGCAGCGGCTGAAAGACTCAATCCTTCCAAATCATATCCGCCTTCGAGGATAGATACGAGGCGGTTTGATGAAAACTTGCCCGCCAAATCCATCAATTTGCCGGTAGCCCAAGAAAAATCATCTTCCTCCAGATTAATACTGGCCAGCGGATCGCGCTTGTGGGCGTCAAATCCAGCGGAAATCAAAATTAAATCGGGCTGAAAATTTTCAATGGCAGGCAAGATGCGGCTGGTGAACGCCTCGCGGAAAACAGTTGATCCTGTCTCGGGTGCAAGCGGTGCGTTGCAGATATTGTTCTTCACGCCTGTTTCATCCAGTGCACCTGTGCCGGGATAAAGCGGCATTTGGTGCGTCGAACAATAGAGTACGCTCTTATCGGTC
>JANPBE010000464.1:0-1451 GCA_031430295.1 Phyllobacterium sp. | reverse complement strand
CGGTGTCTTGCGGATCATGAAAATCCCATACATTGTAAAAAATATATAACAAGTGAAAATAACAAAATAACGAAATACATGTTGAAAATCTCAATCCTAAATCGGTTTAGTTTGACCTAAACCGATTTAACACGAATTTTGTGATTTTCAACATGTATTTCGTTATTTTGTTATTTTCACTTGTTATATATTTTTTACAATGTATGGGATTTTCATGATCCGCAAGACACCGATCCACTACAAAAAACACGGGATATTTTTTCGATGAGCCAAGTGGTTACTCTTCCCAATGATACGGTTAGCCAAGCGCCTAATCTGCAAGATTGGTTGAATGTTTGGGTAAATGCTGGAGTAAACCGTGCGGACCTTGCAGGTATTATTGCGGCGATTGCGGTGGCTGCGGGTCCGCTTGCAGATCGTTTAGCACTGGGCGCGATAGACGGTGACCCGACTGCAATTGTCGGCACAAATGACAGCGGCGATAGTCAAAAGGCGCTGGACGTGGTGGCCCACGATCATTTCATTGCAGCACTCAAACCCACTTCTGTTCGCGAGATACTGTCGGAAGAGGCGGAAGCGATAGTTGCGGTCAATCGCGATGGCAAGTTCAATATTGCGATGGACCCGATTGATGGCTCGGGCAGCATTGGCATTGGCGCGCAGCTTGGCATGTTTTTCTGCATTTTCCCAGCTGATGGCGGCTTTCTTCGCTCCGGTCGCGATATTGTGGCAGCAGGCTATATCTCCTTCGGGCATTCGATGGACTTCGCCCTTAGCCTTGGCGAAGGGCTGATGATGGCGACCTATGACCGCCGCGTAGAAGCGTTCCGCGTGACTGACGTCAACATGCGTATGCCGGAAAAGGCATCGGTATTGGCTTATAACGCGTCCAACACTGGCAATTGGTCTGCCGGTTTGCAGCGCTACATTGCTGATTGCTTGGCGGGTAAATCCGGTCCGCGCGGACGTAGCTTTAACATGCGTTGGCTGGCAGCCGCCGTGGGCGACCTTCATCGCATTTTGCGCCAGGGCGGCGTCTTTCTCTATCCGGGCGATAGCCGCGAGGGTTTTGCCAAAGGCCGCCTGCGCCTGACTTACGAGGCCTTCCCGATGGCTTACTTGATTGAGCAAGCGGGCGGCGCGGCAACCGATGGCACTATGCCAATCTTGGACCGGGTGCCGGAAAGTCTGCACGAGCACACGCCGCTAATTTTCGGCTCTGCATCCGAAATTGCCACCATTCACGACTATCTGTCCCTCTAATCACCCGAAGGAAATCCAACCATGGCCCGCATTTCTTTGCGCCAACTTCTCGACCACGCGGCAACTCATAACTACGGCGTGCCGGCCTTCAATATGAGCAACATGGAGCAAGGCCTCGCCATTATGGCGGCGGCGGATGAGACAGATTCGCCGGTGATTTTGCAAGCCAGCCGCGGTGCACGCGCCTA
>JANPBE010000463.1:0-6658 GCA_031430295.1 Phyllobacterium sp. | reverse complement strand
AGCGCAAGTCTCTTGCTATGACGGCAGACGAGAAGAAGAACACCGCCTACCATGAAGCGGGCCATGCAATTATTGCGTTGCTGCTGAACAAGACTATCGATCCGATCCACAAGGCGACGATTATTCCGCGTGGCCGTGCCTTAGGCATGGTGATGACGCTGCCGGAATCTGACCGCTATAACCTTACGTATGAGAAGGCGATTTCGCGTCTCATTATGTTGTTTGGCGGGCGCGAGGCTGAAATCATCACCTTCGGTGCTGATAAGGTAACGACTGGTGCCAGCGGCGATATTCAAATGGCAACCAGCCTTGCCCGCTCCATGGTTATGGAATGGGGCATGTCTGAAAAGCTCGGCCGTGTGCGCTACCGCGCTAACGATCAGGAAGTGTTCCTCGGTCATTCGGTATCGCAATCGACTAATATGTCGGATGAGACTGCTAAGCTGATTGATGAGGAAGTGCGCTTGCTTATTGAAAAGGGCGAGAGCGAAGCCCGTCGCCTGATTACCAAGAATAAGAAACAGTTCGTGATGATTGCTGAGGCGTTGCTTGAGTATGAAACGCTGACTGGCGACGAACTACGCGGGATGCTTGAAGGCATTCAGCCCAAGCGTGATGACGATGAAGGCAGCGCACCTGCGCGTAGCACGACAGTTCCTAAGTCTGGCGCAGGCAAGGCCAAGCCTCGCAAGGGTGGTGAAGAGTCTGGTTTGGAGCCAAAACTGCAAAACTAGAAAAATCCGCCCTGCCGGCGCATTTGATGCAATTTTCTTCCGCTTCCTGTGCTCACGTATTTGATGTACGCTCAGCCAAGTTTGCCCCGCCCTTAAGTCCCAAGGGACTGGCGGGGACCCCATGGTTCTCAGAAAATCACACCAACTGCACCAACATGACGAATTTTCATCTGCCAGTTAGAAAGATCGCAATTAAAAATACCCGCACTTTATGCGGGTATTTTTTTGCGCTCAATAATCATTGGGTGTAATTTATCTCAAACTTAAGACAATATTAGCAGATTTGTTGTTTTGTTAATGAAGTCTTACATTATGTGACGAGCGTCACGCATAAATTTTTGGCAGAAGCCTTTCTGGGCGCGTTCTATTCGGGATCGACGGGGTTTGCGGTAAATGACAAGAAAATATTTTGGTACAGACGGTATCCGCGGTCGCGCGAACCGCTTTCCGATGACGCCTGATATTGCCATGAAAGTTGGCATGGCTGTTGGCGTTGCGTTCCGCAATGGCGACCACAAGCACCGTGTGGTGATTGGCAAGGATACGCGCCTTTCCGGCTACATGATCGAGAACGCGCTGGTGGCGGGTTTTACTGCGGCAGGCATGGATGTATTTCAACTCGGACCCATTCCAACACCTGCGGTAGCGATGCTGACGCGCTCGCTACGGGCTGATGTTGGCGTGATGATTTCGGCATCGCATAATCCTTACAATGATAATGGCATCAAATTATTCGGGCCGGATGGCTATAAGCTATCGGATGAAATTGAGCTTACAATCGAGCGGTTGATAGACGAAGACATGAGCAAGATGCTCGCCGAAAATGGTGAGCTTGGCCGTGCCAAGCGCATCGACGGCGTTTATGATCGCTATATCGAATTTGCCAAGCGCACGATGCCCAAGGATATGTCTCTTTCGGGCCTGCGCATTGCCATTGATTGCGCCAATGGCGCGGCCTATAAAGTTGCGCCTGCGGCGCTGTGGGAACTTGGCGCGGATGTTGTGACGTTGCACAACGAGCCGAACGGCACGAACATTAACGAGGATTGCGGCTCGACACATCCGCTCAGTTTGCAAAAAAAGGTGCGCGAAGTGCGCGCTGATATTGGCATTGCGCTTGATGGTGATGCTGACCGTGTGCTGATTGTTGACGAGCAAGGTAATGTGATTGACGGCGATCAGCTGATGGCGGCAATTGCTGTTGAATGGCAGGATGCCGGACGGTTAGCGGGCAAAGGCGTGGTGGCGACAGTGATGTCCAACCTCGGGTTTGAGCGCTTTTTGAATGGCAAGGGCTTGGATCTAATCCGCACCAAAGTGGGCGACCGCTATGTGGTGGAGCATATGCGCGAGCATGGCTATAATGTTGGCGGGGAACAATCCGGCCATATCGTGCTTTCAGATTATGCCACGACTGGCGATGGACTTGTATCGGCACTGCAAGTGCTGGCCTGTGTTCAGCGGCTGAATAAGCCGGTGAGCGAGGTCTGCAAAAATTTTGAACCTGTGCCGCAGTTTTTGAAGAATGTGCGTTTCAAGGGTGGCAAGCCACTGGAAGACAGCGGCGTCAAAAGCGCTATTGCAGATGGCGAAAACAGACTGGGCAAAAACGGCCGTCTGCTCATCCGTCCGTCCGGTACGGAGCCGCTCATACGCGTGATGGCGGAAGGTGATGATAGTGCCTTGGTCGAGACGGTTGTGGACGATATTGTGGCGGTGATAGAATCGCTGAAATCTGCCGCATAGAGACCATTTGATAAATCCGCCCTGCTGGGCATTTGATGCAATTTTCTTCCGCTTCCGGTGCTCACGTACTTTAAGTACGCTCCGCTCCGGTGCTCAGAAAATCACACCAACTGCACCAGCATGACGGTTTCTCAAAGGGCCTCTTATAGGACTTGTAAGGTATAATTTTCGACAAAGGCCATGCCCGCTGGGCGTGGCCTTTTTCATTGCGGCGCGGCCCATTTCATTAAAATTGATAATAATCTTGGTGAATCAACAGGGTTAAGTCCTATTTAACGATTCACGCGCATTATGTCCTTCGAGTGTAACAAGGCGATCTCTTTGCCCTTTAGCGGGTCGTCTAATTCCAGGATTTGCGTGCCATGAAAAAACTTTTATCCGCCCTCGTTTTGGGTATGTCCTTTGCCGGTTCCGCTATTGCGGCTGATTTGATCGAGCCGCCGGTGATTGAAGCGCCTGAGCCGGTAATGCAGGTTGAGCAAGCTGGCGGCTGGTATATTCGCGGCGATGTTGACTATGGCTGGATGAATACAAAGGGCGTCGATTACGATGTCCTCACAGGTTCGGCCTCATTCAACACTGCAAAGCTCAAAGGTGCGTTTTCAGCTGGTGCCGGTATCGGTTATCAAGTGAATGATTATTTTCGTACAGATTTGACATTGAACTATCACTTCAAGTCGGATTTCCGTGGCTCGACATCAGGGTTCTGCCAAGAGTCCGGTACAGGTGCTCCTCCCTATACCAACACAGGTAGCTGCGTCTCGTCTGACGTTGCCTCCGCATCCGTTTATACCTTGCTTGCCAATGCATACGCCGATTTGGGCCACTACAGCGGCTTCACCCCTTACGTTGGTGCCGGTATCGGTGGCGCACATGTTAAATGGGGCGACTTGACCAACACAGCAACATGTACGCCAACAACTGGCAATGTTTGTGCACCAACGGTAGCTTATACCCATCAGGGCATTTCCAGCATGCGCTTTGCCTATGCGCTACATGCCGGTGCTTCGTATGATATTTCTTCAAATTTGAAACTTGATGCTGGCTACACGTGGACCCATGTTAACGGTGGTGAGATGTTCCGTTACAAGGGTTTGGCACCTGCGCACATCGACGATCAAGGTGTGATGGGCCGTGACAAAGGCATCAACATTCACGAAGTCCGTGTTGGTCTTCGTTACCAGTTCGGTGGTTCTTCTGCAGGATGCTGTGGTGGACCAGTTTATAAGTAAACCATACACTACTTAAGCTTAGAAAACCGTCCGGCATGTTGCCGGGCGGTTTTTATTTGTTCGATCTGCTAAAAATAAATCTTCCTCAATAATTATGCTTAACCGCCACTTAATCATTTTGGTTAATATTGGGCCAATCGGGGGCTAATGTTGGCTCCCTTGAGTATTGACGGGGAGTATAACCCATGAACCGCATGAAATTATTTTTGTCCGCTATGTCGCTGACATCGCTTATGAGCGGCGCGGCGCTGGCTGCGGATCTGGATACAGTCATACCTGCCATGCAGGAAGACCCTTACGTGCCGGTAGAGGTTGGCAGTGGCTGGTACATTCGCGGCGACATTTCCTACGATATGGCCACTAGTATGGGCGGTAATTACCGGACATATGGTCTGGTCGCTCCGGCTCCGGCCCCGGCGCAATATATATATTCAGACAACGCCTACGACAAATTTAGCCTTCCAAGCGCTCATAATCTTGGCATCGGTGTCGGCTATCAGTTTAACTCGTGGCTGCGTGCAGACGCCACCATCAGCGGCTGGAGCCGCAGCATAAGTGGACGCGATACGAGTGCCACGCCTTGCGTCGTGAATGTTCAAGTTACGGGCTGTCGCTCGGAAGATAGCACCAAGGCAACCGCTTGGGAGATGATGGCAAACGGCTATGCAGACCTTGGTACATTTGTTGGTGTAACGCCCTATGTTGGTGCTGGTGCAGGCTTCACCCGCGTTAAGTATGGCACGCTGACAAATAGCGCGTTTTGTACAGGTCCGGCCGGCGATGTTACCGGTGTTCCAGGCTGTCCGCCAACACCGACGACCCATGCAGGCCTTGCGTCATATCGCTTTACTTGGGCGCTTATGGCGGGTGCTTCCTATGACCTCACCGACAACATGAAGTTCGACCTTGGCTATCGCTACTCACGGGTTGCGGGCGGCAATATGTTTAATTTTAATGCCGGACAAGCCGCACTTGGTGCCAGTGGCGTTCAGGGTGTTGATAAGGGCTTTAACGTGCATGAAATCAAAGCCGGTGTTCGCTACGAAATCTGGTGATTGGTTTAACCACTCACATTTAGTAAGCTAAGCTAATGCCACCGTCCGATTTTGTCGGGCGGTGGTTTGTCTTTTGTTGAGCATAAAATGTCGCGGTTGAACAATTGCGCTTGACGACAGATTTCCCCTTCCATAAAAGCCGCGGTGGGCCACCTCTCCCCAACGAGAGGCCACTATCTGGAAGGATAGCCAAGATGACTATCGACAAGCCGGTCACCCGTACCGCAAATCCTAATTTCTCCTCTGGTCCTTGTGCCAAGCGTCCTAACTGGTCGCTGGATGCTTTGAAGGACGCGCCGCTGGGCCGTTCGCACCGCGCCAAAGTCGGCAAGAATAAACTCAAATCAGCCATTGACCTGACCCGCGAAGTGCTCGGCGTTCCCGCCGATTATCGCATCGGCATTGTGCCAGCGTCTGACACTGGCGCTGTTGAAATGGCCATGTGGTCGCTGCTCGGCGAGCGCGGTGTGGATATGGTGGCGTGGGAATCATTTGGTGAAGGCTGGGTGACAGATGTTATCAAGCAATTGAAACTTACTGACGCCCGCACATTTGTGGCGCCTTACGGCGAGCTGGTGGATTTTACCAAAGTTGATTTTGACCGCGATGTGGTTTTCACATGGAATGGCACGACATCTGGCGTGCGTGTTGCCAATGCGGATTTCATTCCGGCAGGCCGCAAGGGCCTCACCATTTGCGACGCGACATCTGCTGCGTTTGCGCAGGACATGGATTTTACCAAGCTCGATGTTGTGACCTTCTCATGGCAGAAGGTTCTGGGCGGCGAGGGTGCGCATGGCGTGATTATTCTGTCACCCCGCGCTGTGGCTCGCTTGGAAACCTACAAACCCGCATGGCCGCTGCCAAAGATTTTCCGCCTGACTTCTGGTGGCAAGCTGATTGAAGGCATTTTCTCCGGCGAGACCATCAACACACCTTCGATGCTTTGCGTGGAAGATTATCTGGATGCGCTCGACTGGGCAAAGTCTGTGGGTGGCCTCAACGGGCTTATCGCCCGCGCGGACGCTAATGCACGCGCACTGAATGCTTTTGTTGACCAGTCCTCGTTCCTGGCGAACCTTTCGGTGAAGGCTGAAACCCGCTCAAACACATCCGTGTGCCTGACGATTTCAGACAAGGATGTGCTGGCGCTGGATGCTGATGCCCAAGCCAACTTTGCCAAGGGTATGGTTTCGCTGCTCGAAAAAGAGGGCGTGGCGTTTGATATCGGCTCCTACCGCGATGCGCCCGCAGGACTTCGCATCTGGTGCGGCGCGACGGTTGAAACGTCTGACATCAAGGCGCTGACACCGTGGCTGGAATGGGCATTTGCTGCCCAGAAGGCTGCGCTGCAAGCCTAGCACCTCTTTCCCTCCCCCTTGCGGGGAGGGTGGCGGCGTGAGCCGACGGGTGGGGGTCGATGTCCCATCTTCCATAAAGCTTTTATATCAACGACTGCATCTTGAATTCACCACCCCCACCCGTCGGCTAGTGCCGCCACCCTCCCCGCAAGGGGGAGGGAAATGGAGATAGATAATATGGCACCTCGCGTACTCGTTTCAGACAAACTTTCCAAAACTGCTGTTCAGATTTTCAAAGATCGCGGCGTGGAAGTGGACTATCTGCCGGACCTTGGCAAAGACAAGGACAAGCTCTTGGAAGTCATCGGCCAGTATGATGGTTTGGCTATCCGCTCGGCCACCAAAGTGACCGAGAAGCTGATTGCTGCGGCGACTAATTTGAAGGTTATCGGCCGCGCTGGTATCGGCGTTGATAATGTGGATATTCCGGCCGCCTCGCGCCGCGGTATTATCGTGATGAACACGCCGTTCGGCAACTCCATCACGACTGCTGAACATGCCATCGCGATGATTTTTGCCGTCGCCCGCGA
>JANPBE010000462.1:0-4825 GCA_031430295.1 Phyllobacterium sp. | reverse complement strand
CCGCACGCTGGTAACGGTTTTGACCAAGCGCATGGCCGAAGATCTCACCGAAAATCTCCATGAGCAAAGCGAGCGCGTTCGCTAAATGCACGAGCGATGTTTCCTAGCGCAAGAAGCCTAACTTGTAGGCATCCAAAATGGCGACCAGCGCGCATTCTGGGATGTCTAGCCCTTCGCGCAGCAGGTTGATGCCGACCAGCACATCAAACGCGCCGAGGCGCAAATCGCGCAGGATTTCGATGCGCTCCAGCGTGTCAATATCGGCGTGCATGTAGCGCACGCGCACGCTTTGCTCATGGAGATATTCGGTGAGGTCTTCGGCCATGCGCTTGGTCAAAACCGTTACCAGCGTGCGGTAACCCTTGGCGGTGGTCTGGCGGATTTCATCCAGCACATCGTCAACTTGAGTCTTGGCGGGGCGCACTTCTACCGGCGGATCAATGAGGCCAGTCGGGCGGATGACCTGCTCGGCGAACACGCCGCCGGCCTGTTCCATCTCCCACTTGGCAGGCGTGGCGGAAACTGCGACCGTCAGGGGCCGCATCGCGTCCCATTCCTCAAAGCGCAGCGGGCGGTTATCCATGCAGGATGGCAGGCGGAAACCATATTCGGCCAGCGTCGCCTTACGCTTAAAGTCGCCGCGATACATGGCGCCGATTTGCGGAATGGTGACGTGGCTTTCGTCGATGAATACCAGCGCGTTGTCTGGGATATATTCAAAAAGAGTGGGCGGTGGCTCGCCCGGCTGGCGGCCTGTGAGATAGCGCGAATAGTTTTCGATGCCTGCGCAAGAGCCGGTGGCTTCCAGCATTTCGATGTCAAACGTGCAGCGTTGCTCGAGCCGCTGCGCTTCGAGCAGGCGTCCGGCTTTGGTGAGCTCGGCCAAGCGCTGTTGCAGCTCATGCTGGATGCTTTTCACCGCTTGCTGGAGCGTGGGGCGCGGCGTGACATAATGCGAGTTGGCGTAGATTTTGACCGACTTCAAATCATCGGTTTTCTTGCCGGAAAGCGGGTCAAACTCGGTGATGGTTTCAATCTCATCGCCAAACATGGAGATGCGCCAGGCGCGGTCTTCCAAATGGGCGGGGAAGATTTCGATGGTGTCACCGCGTACGCGGAAGCTGCCGCGCACAAAGTCCATATCGCGGCGTTTATATTGCTGAGCAACCAAATCTGCCAGCAAAGCGCGCTGGTCCAGCCGCTCGCCGATTTTCATTTGGAAGGTCATTGCGGTGTAGGTTTCGACCGAGCCGATACCGTAAATGCAGGATACGGACGCCACGATAATCACATCATCGCGCTCCAAAAGTGAGCGGGTCGCGGAGTGGCGCATCCGGTCGATTTGTTCGTTGATGGACGACTCTTTTTCGATGAACGTATCGGTGCGGGCGACATAGGCTTCGGGCTGGTAATAGTCGTAATAGGACACGAAATATTCCACCGAGTTATTGGGAAAGAAGCTTTTCATCTCGCCATAAAGCTGGGCGGCGAGCGTTTTGTTCGGTGCCAAAATGAGCGCGGGGCGCTGGGTTTCCTGGATCACCCGCGCGGCGGTGAATGTTTTGCCGGAGCCAGTGACCCCGAGCAGAACTTGCATTCTGTCCTCGTTCTGGATGCCTTCAACCAAGTCTTTAATCGCGGTTGGTTGATCGCCGGACGGCGTAAATTCCGTGACCATTTCAAACGCCAGCCCGCCCTCGGATTTCTCCGGGCGGATAGGGCGATGCGGCTCCCACATTTTGCCATTTTTGAACAGCGGATTGCCGGATTCGATGAGAGCGGAAAGTGCTTCGACGGTGGCCGTGACGCCGTTGGGCGACATCATTTCTGCTTCTTCGAGCGAGATTTCGAGGCCTGACACAGGGTTGAGGCCAGCGGCGGCGCGGGTCTTCGGGTCGGATGATGCGCCGACCGATGTGCCGCGCGAGGTGCGCTTGTCCAGATTCTCCTTACGGCCAGTGGTGGACTTTTTGATATTCTCCGCGCGGATAGCATCGTTAGGATCAACCGGAATTTCCGCCTGTGCCTTGCGCTCCACCGTAACCCGGTGCGTGCCAGCCTTAGAACGTATTTCGCGCGTATCCGCCTTACGCGATTCCTTAGCCGCCTGCTGCTCCAACTCGCGCACCCAGTCAGTAAGCGAGCCATCATAAGGCGCGCCCTCAAAGGCAGCTTGTGGCGACTCTTCAAAGCCGGTCGGTTTTTTGGGTGTGTTTGACATGGCAAGAATATGGAGGGAGTCTGGAGAAAAGTGAAGGGGAGGAAGAGGAGATGCTGACGGGAGGTGTCAGGAGTAGGACTTAATCAACCTATTGTTGGTTGAATTGAGATGGTTTAGGAAACATCATGACGTTAGCGACCGACAAAATTCTAAAAGCGCTCCAGAATGGATTTTCTGGAGACATCGGCGAGTTGTCACAAGTTGCAAGTGTTAGCGTCTCGACGACGAAAAAACATTTGGGGCTGACATAGATAGCAAGAAAAGGCTATTTATATCATATGGTTACGTGTCGTCGTCGCAGCAGGCTGCTTACAAGTATACAAATTGAGCTTATCAAGTATTTCTGTGCGGGTGTGACAGCCCGCTCAGCTGCGGAATTGACGGGCATAAGCCGCAATTCTTCGATCCTGTTTTTCCACAAATTACGCGAAATCATATTTGAACAATTGGCTTTGGAAACACCGGAATTGTTCGGTGGTGAGATTGAAGTTGACGAGAGCTATTTCGGCGGAACCCGTAAAGGCAAGCGCGGGCGCGGCGCGGCGGGCAAGGTTCCTGTGTTCGGACTTTTGAAGCGAAACGGCTGTGTTTACGTCGCAATCATCCAAAATGTCTCTTCTGCGACGCTCATTCCCATCATTCGGGACAAAATCAGGCCAGATTCAATCGTCTATACCGACAGCTTCAAAAGCTATGATGTGCTCGACGTCTCTGAGTTTCATCACGTGCGCATCAACCACAGCCAATTGTTTGCCGATCAAACCAACCACATCAACGGCATTGAAAACTTCTGGAACCAAGCCAAGCGACACATGCGCCGCTTCAACGGAATCCCGTCTCAGCACTTTCATTTGTTCATAAAAGAGTGCGAATGGCGCTTCAATAACCGACCCGTTGCAAACCTCTCCAAAGTATTGGAAAAGTGGTGGTTCAAGTAACAAATATCCCCTTAGCTATGTCAGCCCCAAACATTTTAATGCACTGGTGTCAGCTGAACCAAAGCTTTTGGCCCAAGTTATTGGCTTCCTACCTGAGGCCAAAACACTAGTTGACTTTGCGGAGTCAAGTTTGGGTCCTATTAACTCCGCAACGTTGATGGCCGCTAATCTCAAAACCAAGGAGTTAGTTGATAACATTTCAAAGCCAGAGCTTCGCCGAAAGTTTGAAGAAGGCTTAAAGCCTTACATAGTCGGTGGAGAGTTGAAGATTACGATTGATGGTCTGTTTAACTATATTGCCGACGAGTTCCTGCCGTACGTGAATGAAACAGGAAACGGTGCTGTTTCTGTAATAGGTAGGCTGAATGAGGAAATTATTCTGCGAGCGCTTCGTAACTCTGGTTTAACCGAGGGCGCTGATTTCCAGCGAACAGGAAAACAAAGTGATGGCGATATTATTGTGTCGAGACAGTCTGGAACTAAGAAAAATTTGTACGTAGAGGTAAAAAGTTATCATGCCCGCGAACGACTCTTGCGTGGTCTAACAGATATTGCTCATCCAGAAAAAGTAGGTGTAGGGTTTTTCCGCGATCCAGCGGAATTTAATGCTCAGCGCACGCAAACTCTAATTAATTCTCAGGCTTGGGCGATATACATTCCAGAAGATACATATCTTTCAATCGCGCCTTTAGCAAAATCAATGACGACCTCTCGTCAAGATAAGTTTTACAGGCCGTTAGCAATGTTTGTGGATGACATGGTTAGCTATTCAAAACTTGGTGAGCTTAGTCCTTTTAGACTTTGAACATTTGTAGTCTGATATTCCTTTGATAAACAGTTGCCTGCTGATGCAATGCTAGATTTAGGCGGCCTTTTGCTCGAAGGTGTCTAACGACAAAATCCACGGCGCCATATGTCCAGCAACCGCTTCAACAACTGGAACACAAACTGAATTACCAAACTGACGATAGGCTTGGGTATCCGAAACCGGCATTTTGAAAATCGCTTCGCCCTTGTTCTCAAATCCCATCAACCGTGCGCATTCTCTTGGCGTGAGGCGGCGCGGGGCTTTGCCGGATTGTTTGATAAGGATTTCGGAGCCGTCCTTGTGGTAACGAGCCGACAATGTGCGGGCGACGTCGCTTGGCCCGACCAAGCCAAATCCGAACCCATTACCTTTCAGGCGATGCTTTTCGGCATAGTTCTGCAAATAGGTCCACAAATGGTCGGACAGGGTATATTTTGCGGAAACAGAGGCGATATTGCCTTCTGTGAAGGGACTATCCGGCGTTTCACTGCCGTCTTCGGGGTGCAAGATAGACTTTAATGTTGGTGATTTTGCTCTATCAGGCATTATGAAATCGTCGAAACTGAAACCACAGTCTTCCTTGAATCCGACGATGAAAATTCGCTCCCGATGTTGCGGTAGCCAGTGCCTTGCATCAATGACTTTGAACGAAATTGTATAGCCAAGTTCTTTTGTAAGCACCTCGCGAATAACACGGAATGTTTGACCTTTGTCGTGGCTTACAAGGTTTTTAACGTTTTCCAGCAAGAACGCATTAGGCTGGTGAAGCTTCAAAATACGGGCAACATCGAAGAACAGAGTTCCTTGTGCCTCACAGGCAAAACCGTGTGCACGGTTCAACGAGTTTTTCTTGGAAAC
>JANPBE010000461.1:0-1164 GCA_031430295.1 Phyllobacterium sp. | reverse complement strand
TTTATTGCGAACACACCAATATTCGCTGATGCCTCTGGTTCTATCCATCGCATCGAGGGCGGGGCAAAAGTCGTGCAGGTTCATGACGGATTGCTTTGTGCTACCGCAAATCTCGATGGCTCACGGCTGATCACCGGCGGCGAGGATGGCAGGATTATTGCCAGCGCCGCCAACGGCGAAACATCGGAAATCGCGGCAAATCCCAAAAAGTGGATTACCTCAATCGCGTGCGGTCCCAATGGCACAATCGCCTTTGCCAGTGGCAAGGTCACCAGCCTGATCGACGCAAATGGCAGGCGCTCGGACCAAACTCACGAGCGCAGCATCGAAGGCGTGGCGCTTGCGCCCAAGGGCATCCGCTTGGCCTCAGCGCGCTACAATGGCGTCACGTTATCGTTCCCCGGCACGGCTGCCACTCCAACCGAGCTTGAGTGGAAAGGCGCGCATAACGGCGTCTGCTTCTCGCCCGATGGGCGCTATGTCGTCACTACCATGCAAGAAAATGCGCTGCATGGCTGGCGCTTGGAAGACGGCAAGCACATGCGCATGACGGGTTATCCGGCCAAAATCAAAAGCTGGTCATGGTCCACCAAAGGTCGCCACTTGGCGACATCTGGCGCGGAAGCGGCCATCGTCTGGCCATTCCACGGCAAAGACGGCCCCATGGGCAAAGCACCGTTGGAACTTGGCACGCGGGCAAATCTCAAAGTCACGGCTGTCGCCTGTCACCCGCTTCCACATGGCCCCCATATCGGCGAACAGGTCGTCGGTATCCTGCCCCACCAGCAAAGGCGCAAGCGCCCGGATGCCCGCCACGCACAGTTCATTCCCACGCCCGATGGTGAAGGTCAGCCCATGGCCTTGCGGGCCGCCCGCCGTCTCGATGATGCAATAGGCCGCCGAATAATCGGGGGCGAGGTTCATTGCATCCGACCCGTCCAGGCTGCGCGAGGTGGGGAACCTAATATCAAGCGCCTGAATGGCGGTAATGCGCATGGGTTATCCTTTTGCCAGTAAAGCCTCTATTTCCGCGCGCGACGGCATTGCCGGGGCCGTGCCCGCGCGCGTGACCGAAATGCCCGCCGTCGCATTGGCAAAGCGCATCGCATCGGCGATGCCTTGCCCCTCGGACAGCGCCACCGCAAAGCCGCCGTTGAAGGCATC
>JANPBE010000460.1:0-2785 GCA_031430295.1 Phyllobacterium sp. | reverse complement strand
GCGCTTCCGGTGCTCACGTACCCAATGTACGCTCCGCTCCGGTTCTCGAAAATCACGCTATTTGACTCGACAAAGCGCGTTTTGGGTCAAATTTTCTAATTTTCCGCCTGTTGCAGCCAAACCTTGCCGTGGCATCGCTTTACCCTTAAGAGGGCGGCAACTTTCCTTCCAAACGTGGAGTGCAGCGCGCTATGGCTCGCCAGTTTATCTATCATATGTCCGGCCTGACTAAGGCTTACGGTGCTAAAAAAGTTCTCGATGATGTGCATTTGTCATTTTACCCTGACGCCAAGATTGGTATTTTGGGGCCAAACGGCGCGGGTAAATCCACAATTCTGCGCATTATGGCCGGAACCGACAAGGACTGGACCGGCGAGGCGTGGCTGGCCGAAGGCGCGACCGTTGGCTATTTGAGCCAAGAGCCATATCTTGATCCAGCTTTGACGGTGCGCGAAAATGTGACCGTTGGCGTTGCCAAAAAGCAGGCGGTGCTGGACGAATATAACGCGCTAATGATGGACTACACGGACGAGAACGCTGACAAAGCGGCGAAGCTTCAGGATGTTATCGACGCTGAAAATCTGTGGGATTTGGACGCGCAAGTGGAAATGGCGATGGAGGCCCTGCGCTGCCCGCCTGCCGAAAGCGAAGTGACAAAGCTTTCCGGTGGTGAGCGCCGCCGTGTGGCGCTGTGCCAGTTGCTTTTATCCAAGCCTGACCTTTTGCTGCTTGATGAACCAACCAACCATTTGGACGCTGAGACTGTTGCTTGGCTTGAAAAGCATTTGCGCGCCTATGCGGGCTCTGTGCTCATCGTAACCCATGATCGCTACTTCCTTGACAATGTGACGGGTTGGATTCTGGAAATCGACCGTGGCAAGAGCATTCCTTATGAGGGCAATTATTCGTCCTATCTGGAATCCAAGGCCAAGCGTATGCGCCAAGAAGGCCGCGAGGACGACAGCCGTCAAAAATCAATCGAGCGTGAGCGCCTGTGGATTGCCTCCAGCCCGAAGGCCCGTCAGACAAAATCCAAGGCGCGTATTTCCAAGTTTGCGGATTTGGTGGCAGAGGCAGAAAACCGCCGCCCAACAGAAACGCAGATTCTTATTCCTGCGGGCGAGCGGTTGGGTAACCGCGTTATCGAAGCCAACGGCATTTCCAAAAGCTATGGCGACCGGCTGCTGATCGACAACCTTTCGTTCAAGCTGCCAGCGGGCGGCATTGTTGGTGTTATCGGGCCGAACGGCGCGGGTAAGACCACGCTGTTCCGCATGATAACGGGGCAAGAAAAGCCGGATGAAGGCACGCTGGAACTGGGCGATACTGTGCATCTTGGCTATGTGGACCAGAGCCGTGATTTGCTGGTGGGCACCAACAATGTCTGGGAAGAAATTTCCGGCGGCAACGATATTATCAAAATCGGCAAATACGAAATGAACAGCCGCGCCTATTGCTCGACGTTCAATTTCCGTGGCGGCGACCAGCAGCAAAAGGTGGCAAACCTTTCCGGCGGCCAACGCAACCGTGTGCATCTGGCCAAGATGCTGAAAAATGGCGGCAACGTCATTCTGCTCGACGAACCGACCAATGATTTGGACACGGAAACCTTGTCGGCGCTGGAAGACGCGCTTGAAAACTTCGCCGGCTGCGCCGTTATCATCTCCCATGATCGCATGTTCCTCGACCGTCTAGCTACCCACATTCTGGCCTTTGAAGGCGATAGCCATGTGGAATGGTTTGAAGGCAACTTTGAAGATTACGAGCAAGATAAGATCAGGCGTCTGGGGCCGGAGAGTGTCAATCCGAAGCGGGTTACGTATAAGAGATTGACGCGCTGACCTAGCTGCAACGAAATTTAGTTATTCCAAAGGTCGCGGGCCATGCTCGCGGCCTTTTTCTTTGTCCGCATATCAAGTTACATAATCAACCACTAAAACATGAGTAAGTTGCAATTAAGCATCTGTAAAATAATGGTAATTTCGTTCTTTATTTGGGCGGGGAATCTGCTAATTTGAAACTCCTCGCCCAGTACACGGCGTTAACGGAGATATTTATGAAAAAGACTATTCTAGGTTTGGCTGCTCTTGCTGCTGTATTTTCGACTGCGGCTTACGCTGATGATGCGACGTTTACGCTGACCAACAGCAGCGCTTACCAAATTGATGCGTTTTATTCTTCACCTGCCAATGATGACCAATGGGGTGATGATATTTTGGGTCAAGACGTGCTTGAAGGTGGACAGTCCGGCACGGTTACGATTGCCGATGGCAGCACAGAATGCGTTTATGATTTGAAGGCTGTTGATGAAACGGGCGCAGAGCATGTGCTGGAAGATTTGGACATTTGCAAAAGCCCAAACGTGACATTTGACAAGTAAGTTTTGAGGGCGGCTCACAAGGCCGCCTTTTTCTTTTAAAGCCTGTCCGGGGGGATATTCCATGAACCGCATCGCCACACTTGCCATTGCCGCCTCCGCGCTTTTCGCCGCTAATTTTGGGGCGTTTGCCTTTGGCGTGGAAGATGTGCCGACCAATGATTTGCCAAAAGAATTTGAAGGGCTAACGGACGAGCAGCAGACCGAGGGTATTGAGTTTGTGTTCGGCAATGCAATCTTCGTTATGTTCCACGAGGCGGGGCATATGTTGATTTCCGAGCTGGGCCTTCCTGTGCTGGGCAAGGAAGAGGATGCGGTGGATTCTTTGTCGTCCATCATGCTGCTCGAAGGTCATGATGATACGCTTGACAAAGCGCTATCAGATTCCGCCGATGGCTGGTTTCTTTC
>JANPBE010000459.1:0-1604 GCA_031430295.1 Phyllobacterium sp. | reverse complement strand
ACAGGCCCGCGATAATCATCGTTACGTGGACTGCCAGCGCAAGGTTGGCTATAGTGCCGAGCATGCCGTAGGCAAGCCACATGAAAGCCACAACGAGTATGCCTGCGATAATGGCGGCCATTTTACCAGCGGCAATGGAATCCGCGCCAAGGCCCGGACCAACGTTGCGTTGTTCAATGATCGTGAGTGTAGCGGGCAACGCACCTGCGCGGAGCAGCACGGCAAGATCGTTTGCACCCTTGACGCTGAAACTGCCAGAAATCTGACCTGATCCACCCAAAATAGGTTCACGAATTACCGGCGCAGAAAGCACTGCATTATCAAGGATGATAGCGAACGGCTTACCAACATTTTGCTGTGTGGCCTGACCAAAGCGCTGCGAGCCTTTGTTATCAAAACGGAAGGAGACGACGGGCTCATTAGTTTGCGAATTGAAGGAGGCTTGCGCATCTACAAGACTCTCGCCAGAGATAATAACGCGGTTTTCGACCAAATATGGACGCTCCTGCTCGCCATCCGTTGCCTTGGAATAGAGCACTTCCGAGCCTGCTGGTGGGCGACCATTTAGGGCGTCTTGCGCCGACATAGTGGTATCCACCATCTGGAACGTTAGCTTGGCGGTTTGGCCAAGAATTTCAATAAGGCGCTGCGGATCGGCAAGGCCGGGAACCTGCACCAAAATGCGGTCTTTGCCCTGCTTTTGGATCACTGGCTCTGTTGTGCCCAGTTCGTTGACGCGGCGTTCCACCACTTCGATGGACTGGGTGGCGGCGGACGAGACGCGGTAGTCAATGCCGGCATCAGTCAGTTTCAATTCAAATTTGCCAGGTTCATCCTCTGCCAATTCGACTTCAACAACATTGCCAGAGCCTAGCAACGTAGCATTAGCTGGCTTGAACAAATCAGCCAGCGCAGTTTTGGCAGCGGCTATTTTGGCAGGATCATTGATCGTTACGCGCACATCCTGCGTACCTCCACTGAGGCCGGTGTATTCGATCTTAGCATCGCGCAGATGGGTGCGCACATCGTCTTTGATGGTATTTACGCGGTCTTTGATAAGATCAGCGCGCTCCACCTGTAGCAGAATATGGGAGCCGCCCTGTAAATCGAGACCGAGGGGCATTTGACCGTGCGGCAGCCATGATGGCAACATTTCCAGCTGGGACTTACTGAAGAGATTGGGTATCGCAACAAAGACGCTCACAGCTATGGTGAGCCAAATTAGTACGGTTTTCCAGCGGGAAAAATGCAGCATAGTACAAAACTTTCTAAAGTCGTCTTCAGCAATAGACCCGCCAAAATGACGGGCCTAAGATCGCAAATCAGTCTTACTTTTCGTTAGCCGCTACCGGCACGCCCTTGACGCGGACTTCGGCAATCAACGAGCGGATGGCCGAGACTTTTACGCCGCTGGCAATTTCAACTTCAACATCGGCAGAACCATCCACGACCTTTGTTACCTTGCCGACGATGCCGCCGCCGAGGATGACTGTGTCGCCCTTGCGGATGGCTGCTAGGGATGCTTCGCGCGTTTTCAACTGGGCGCGCTGCGGGCGAATAATAAGAAAGTACATCACGATAAAAATGAGAATAAACGGCAGAAT
>JANPBE010000458.1:0-10064 GCA_031430295.1 Phyllobacterium sp. | reverse complement strand
CGCGGAACGAATCAGCGACGAATCACTACCGAATCACGTTTCCTGAATCGATCACTACTAGATATAGTGTTTATATAAGAGGCGTTTGCCACATAAAGATTGCATGAGTTACTAATAAATAAGCAAAAGTGAGATTTTTTGCGTCGCCGTTAATCATTGCAAAACCGCACATCTTAATTTCAATTAACCTATTGAAAAAATTAACTAATTAGAAATTTATATTGAGGGAAAGTAAACCAAAATTACGACGATGTTCTCGGCTTTGTTAACGAAGAGATCAAAGCTGGAACGAATCAGCGACGAATCAGATTTGATGTCATGTTGGCGATTCGTTCCTACTATATGTAGTGATTGAAAATGAACTGCCGCACCAATTTAGGCCGCGCCGCGAACCGGATTAGCGTAGATAAGTTAATGGAAGCGAAATTGCGTGGCATACTGTCCCTAAATGGAGCAGGCAACTAGCTGGTTGTTTTGCAGCGCTGCCAAATGTCAGCGTGTTCGGGCATGGCGGCGGGATCGCGCACGCGGCGCATTTCATCTTCGGAACGTAAAACAAATAAAATCTCCGCGCCGAACTCACTGTCGCCCTTGGGCGCGAAATAGCTGAAGGCATGGCGCGCATATTTGCCTTGCAGGACTTGGTCGGGTTTTAGTTCGATGGTCGGCCCATCGATGCGCAGGTGACTGCCATCTTTGTGGCACCAATCGCTGTCGATTGAATCAGCAAATGCCGCGCTGGAGAACAGCGCGGCCACGGTTGCGATGAATAGAAAGCTGCGCTTGATGTGCTTTCGCCTTCTTTGTTAAAACGCCTTAGCTGAAATACTGCCCGCCATTGGCGGAGATCGTCGATCCCGTAATAAACCCTGCATCATCAGAGGCCAAGAACAATACGCAACGGGCGATTTCTTCTGGTGTGCCGAGGCGACCTACCGGAATTTGCGGAATGATGCGTTCGTTCAGTACTTTTTCGTCAATGGCTTTCACCATGTCAGTGCCGATGTAGCCGGGGCAAATGACGTTGACAGTGATGCCTGCTTTTGCACCTTCCTGTGCCAGCGCTTTGGTAAAACCAATGTCGCCCGCCTTGGAAGCGGAATAATTCACTTGGCCCATTTGGCCCTTTTGGCCATTAATAGACGAGATGGAAATAACGCGGCCAAACTTGCGGTCGCGCATTCCGCCCCACACCGGATGGGTCATGTTATACAGGCCGGACAGGTTTGTGCCGATGACGGCATTCCACATATCTGGCGTCATTTTATGGAACATGGCGTCTTTGGTGATGCCGGCATTGTTGACCAATACATCGACGGGGCCAAGATCAGCTTCCACCTTGGCAATGCCAGCGGCGCAGGCGGCATAGTCAGACACGTCCCATTTATAAGCGGGGATGCCGGTCGCCTCGGTGAATTTCGCCGCAGCTTCTTCGTTGCCCGCGTAACTGGCGGCAACCTTATAGCCTGCCGCTTTTAGCGCTATACAAATTGCCTCGCCAATACCGCGGGTTCCCCCGCTAACCAGTGCCACTCTTGCCATGTTGTCCTCCCAGACTAAAATTAGAAACGGCCAAAGCCGCTATTGGCTATATTTAAAAAACCTCGACACAGAGCGCGACGCCCATGCCGCCGCCGATGCAGAGCGTGGCGAGGCCCTTGCCGCCGCCGCGACGCTTTAGTTCAAACAGCAATGTGTTGAGAACGCGCGCGCCGGATGCGCCAACCGGATGGCCGATGGCAATGGCGCCGCCGTTGACGTTTACGATGGAGGGATCCCAGCCCATATCCTTGTTGACGGCGCAGGCTTGCGCAGCAAAGGCTTCGTTGGCTTCAACCAAATTGAGATCGCCCACAGACCAGCCAGCTTTTTCAAGCGCCTTGCGTGATGCGGGAATGGGGCCTGTGCCCATGATTGCTGGGTCAACGCCAGCGGTGGCCCATGAAACGATGCGGGCAAGCGGCGCGATGCCACGACGGGAGGCCTCTTGTTCGCTCATAAGCACCGTTGCGGCCGCGCCATCATTGATGCCGGATGCGTTGGCAGCGGTGACGGTACCTTCTTTATCGAATGCAGGGCGCAATTTACCGATGCCTTCGAGCGTCACGCCGTGCTTAATATATTCATCATCGGAGACAATGATGTCGCCCTTACGGGTTTTCAGCGTGACCGACACGATTTCGTCTTTGAACTTACCTGCCTTTTGCGCGGCTTCCGCTTTATTTTGCGAGGCGACAGCGAAAGTGTCTTGTTCTTAGCGGGTCAATTGCCATTGCTTGGCGACGTTTTCGGCAGTGGTGCCCATATGGTAGCCGAAGAAGGCATCGGTTAGTCCATCTTTAATCATGGTATCGACGAGTTCGAGATTGCCCATTTTGGTGCCAGCGCGAAGGTAGGCGCAATGCGGTGCCATCGACATGCTCTCTTGGCCGCCTGCCACAATGATCTTGGCATCGCCCATGGCGATTTGCTGCATACCGAGTGCGACGGCGCGCAGGCCGGAGCCACAAAGCTGGTTAAGGCCCCATGCGGTGGCTTCCTTTGGGATGCCGGCGTTCATCGCTGCTTGGCGAGCGGGGTTTTGGCCCTGGCCAGCGGTTAGGATTTGGCCCAAGATCACTTCGTCAACTTCCGCGCCCGCAACACCGGCGCGCAGCAATGCTTCCTTGATGGCTATCGAGCCGAGATCATGGGCAGATGTATTGGCGAATGCGCCATTGAAAGCGCCGACGGGGGTGCGCGCGGCGCTGGCTATAACGATGGAATGGCTCATGGGTGGTTCCTCCAAACTAGAAAATCAAACTGCAATTGCAGTGTTTGCGCCCATCGTTTCACTGAAAAAGCGGCGCTGTCAAACGAGAAAAGGTGATTAGGCGCTCGGGCTGTTACAAAATTGACTTTGTTTTGCACTGCGCTTTCGCGCCGCACAATTTAACTTGCAAATCTTTTGGTTTTTGCGACTATTGTGCAAGTGCGAGAAGGAAATGGCCCAAAGTCAGTCATTCCTTACGCAATGCGGTGGATGAGCTCTACTGGCTTGGCAGAGATCATTGGGAGGTGAAGCATGCCTGCAAAAAAGACTGATATTGTTATTAAAAAATACGCTAACCGGCGGCTGTATAATACATCGACCAGCACCTATGTGACACTGGAAGATTTGGCTGATATGGTGAAAAAAGGCGAGGATTTCACGGTTCAAGACGCAAAAACCGGTGAAGACATCACTCATCCGGTGCTGACACAGATTATTTTCGAGTTGGAAAACAAAGACGGGCAGAACATGCTGCCTATTCCGTTCTTACGCCAACTTATCGCTTTTTATGGCGACCAAATGCAGTTGGTGGTGCCGAGTTTCCTTGAGCAATCGCTTAAATCATTTGCCGGTGAGCAAGAGCGTATGCGTGAACAACTGACGGCGGCGTTCGGCAAAAGTCCTATTGGTATCATGGGTTTGGAGCCAATGAAGGCCATGGAAGAAACAGTGCGCCGCAACACAGAACTGTTTCAAAATGCCATGAGCATGTTTATCCCGTTCGGCGGGGCACCAAGTGCACCGGTCGAAGCCACGTCAGAAGCGACCAAACCTGCGGCTGCGCGTGACGATCTTTCCGATATGAAAGAACAAATTGCGGCCATGCAACGCAAATTGGACACGATGGGTAAAAGCTAGTTGTAGTTCACATCGCGGCCCGCCGAGCGGATAGACACCGAAAAGCCCGCCAAAACATCGATAAGTGCCATCACCATTATGATGAAGAACACATCTGTTGCGGCGGTTTTGACGAGTAAAAACTCGACCAAAAACAGGATGAATACACCGGTCGACAGCAAATGATCCAGTACGGACGCATTGGATGTGCGGGTAGATTTCATAATCTCGAAGAACAGCATGATGAGCGAGACAAGAATTATGAGGTCGCCCATGGTGAGCGAAAAACGCCCGCCAGACATCATTTGCATTGAAAACATCGTTGCCAACAACGGATCTGCGCCAACAGCACCACCGCCAAAAGTCACCAGATTATAGAGGATAAACGAGACGATCATCAGGGGGATGGCGGTGAACATGGGCTTCTCTCCGTTTGGTCACCCGTTGAATCGAAGATATTATGCTTCGTCAAGCTACAAACGCAGAAAGGCCGGTGCGAACACCGGCCAATCAAAATTTACAAAACTAACTTAATTAGTTTGACTGTGCGTCTAAAACCTGACGACCACGGTACATGCCGGTCTTCAGATCGATATGGTGAGGACGACGCAATTCGCCTGAAGTCTTGTCCGTAACATAAGTTGGGACTTTCAAAGCATCAGCCGAGCGGCGCATGCCGCGCTTGGATGGCGAAGTTTTTCTTTTTGGCACGGCCATGTGAGGCTTCCTTTTCAAACACACAGGCCAAAGCACCGGAATTTCCGGCCCTTTGGCACAAAATTTCAAATTCTTGGCTGCCTATACACGGGCAATTTCGTTTTGACTAGCGTGAGTCTTCAAAAAAACACATCGGCTTATGGTGCAACGCAGCCGACATAGCCGCCAGAGAATGACGCACGGCGCTCCACCACTCTGGCAAGCCGTATCAGCCCCTTGGAGGGCTTGCCCGGATGGCGCAAAATCGGGTTTGGCAGCGCCACCGCCAATAGTGCGGCTTGACGGGCAGTCAGCTTTTTGGCCGAAGTTTTGAAATGATAGCGCGATGCGGCCTCAATGCCATAAATTCCTGGACCCCACTCAGCAATATTGAGATAAAGCTCCATCAAACGGTATTTTGACCAGACTAAATCTGCCGCCAAAGCGTAGGGCAGCTCCATGCCTTTGCGCACAAAGGAGTGGCTGTTCCACAAAAACAAGTTCTTCACGGTTTGCATGGGAATGGTTGAAGCGCCGCGCGAGCCTTCGCCCTCCATAGCATCATTAATGACCATGTTCATGGCAGACCAGTCCACACCGCCGTGAGCGCAGAACTGGCCGTCTTCCGACATCATGACTGAGTGGACCAAAACTGGCGCGATATCTTCCAAATCCACCCATGTGCGGGTGTAGCTTTGACCCGTTACCAAGTCTTTCAACATTAAAGTGGAAATCGGGTGGATGAAAGGAATGAGGTAGAGCAACATCAGCGCAACAGGAATCAGCGAAATGATGAGGCCATATTTGATGGCTTTGCGGGCGAGGTCATAAAGACGAGCGCGTTTAACGCCTCTCACTGGAAAAGGCTCTTGAACAGGCACCCAGGTGAGTTCCTCGCTCCGCTCCCTCGTTTGACCTTCAATATGGTCATCGCTTTGGCCCTCAACTGCCATAAATCTTACCGCCCGCATCCCACCTGCGTTCTGACTTAACTGGCAAATGCACGGGGCGCAATCCACATAGCTTGCCACGTAGCTTAGCAGACCGCTTGACGCGGTTTTGATTTCGGGCGATTGCCAGATTATGGAGCCGTTGAACGAACCAATGAACTTTGAGGACCGCCTGCGTGAGCGCGCGCAGGGCGTCGAAGCTATTTTAAATCACCTGCTTTCTGCGCAAATTTTGGATGGCGAAATCATCCGGCCCAAGCGCTTGCTGGATGCGATGCGCCACGGTGTATTGAACGGCGGTAAGAGATTGCGACCACTTTTGGTGTTGGAAAGCGCGGCTCTATTTGATGCGGATGACTACGCGGCGCTTCGCGTGGCGGCGGCGCTGGAATGTGTGCATTGCTATTCGCTTATTCACGATGATTTACCGGCCATGGATGATGATGATTTACGTCGCGGCCAGCCGACGGTTCATCGCGCTTTTGATGAGGCCCATGCGATTTTGGCGGGCGATAGTTTGCTGACGCTAGCGTTCGATATTATTGCTGACCCTGAAACCGAGCTTGATGCCAAGGTGCGCATTGAGCTGGTGCGCATGTTGGCGCGGGCGTCTGGTCTTGGCGGCATGGCGGGCGGACAGGCTTTGGATCTAGCTGCGGAAACTGTGAAACCCGATGAGGCGGGGATTATCCGCCTGCAAGCCATGAAAACAGGCGCGCTGCTGCGTTTTGCCTGCGAGGCGGGTGCGGTTGTTGGCGGCGCGACAACCCATGAGCGCCAAGCGCTGGCCGAATTTGGTTCGGCGATTGGTCTGGCATTTCAAATCGCCGATGATCTGCTGGACTTGACCGCAGACGCAAAGCGCATGGGTAAGGCCACCGGCAAAGACGCCGCGCGGGGCAAGGCAACACTGGTTTCGCTGCACGGTGAAGCATGGGCGCGCAAGCAATTGGACGGGCTTATTGCGCAGGCCGAAGAATTGTTGGAGCCGTTTGGTAACAAGGCGGCGGTGTTGATTGAGGCGGCGAAGTTTGTGGCGAAGAGAGAGAGCTAGAGATAATTATTCAATTGCAATTTCGTCAAGTGTCAACATACACTTGACGAATATTATTTTTTAGATCATAGTTCGTTCATGGAAATAGAAACCGTTAGGAACAAGTCACTGCGCGCTTTTCTTGAGACGGGAAAGCCCAAGGGAATTGATTCGAAAATTGCTGGACGGATTCGCAACATGATTGCGCTTCTAATGGCGGCCAAGGATGCGGATGAATTGAAAGCTCCCCCTAATTTTGGGTTCCATTGGCTTGTTGGCGATCGCGCTGGAACTGCTGCGATGGTGCTGACCAAAAATTGGCGCTTGACGTTCAGGGTTAGTGACAATGCGTCAATCATCGATCTTGATTTGGAGGACTATCACTAATGGCTATCAAGATTTCACCGTTCTTTTCCGTTCATCCGGGTGTTTGGCTCCGTGAGGAAATGGTTGAGCCGAATGCTTTGAGCGTCACTGAAATTGCCAAGCATTTCAACGTGTCGCGCCAGACTATGAGCACGTTACTAAATGGACGCGCTGGGTTAACAGCTGAAATGGCGATCCGGTTTGAAAAAGCCTTTGGATTGCAGGCGGATACGCTGTGCCGGATGCAAAGCGCGCATGATCTGGCGCTTGCGCGGGCACATCAGGATGAGATTAAGGTCGGACCGATTGGTCTGGCGGCGTGAGGCTGGCAACTAAGCACCCCGTCCAAATCGCTTCTCAATATATTCCGCTACCATCACCTGAAAATCGGCGGCAATATTGGGGCCGCGCAGGGTTCCGGCTTTTTTGCCGTCTATGAAGATTGGGGCGGCGGGGGTTTCGCCTGTGCCGGGGAGCGAGATGCCGATGTCGGCGTGTTTGCTTTCGCCGGGGCCGTTGACGATGCAGCCCATGACTGCAACGTTGAGGCTTTCTACGCCGGGATATTTCTCTTTCCAGACAGGCATGTTTTTGCGCAAATCGGCTTGAATATTCTGGGCTAATTCTTGGAACACTGTCGAGGTCGTGCGCCCGCAGCCGGGGCAGGCGGCGACAATGGGGACGAACTGGCGAAAGCCCATCACTTGCAAAAGCTCTTGGCTCACTTGCACCTCGCGGGTGCGGTCGCCGTTGGGCTCGGGGGTGAGCGAAATGCGGATGGTATCGCCAATACCCTGCTGCAACAAAATGCCCATGGCAGCGGACGAGGCGACGATGCCTTTGGAGCCCATGCCCGCTTCCGTGAGGCCCAGATGCAGGGCATGGTTAGAGCGCTGCGCCAGCTTGGTATAGACGGCGATAAGATCTTGTACCGCGCTGACTTTAGCGGACAGGATGATATGGTCGCGGGGAAGGCCGATGTCTTCTGCAAGCGCAGCGGAAATCAAGGCTGACTGCACAATGG
Organism: Phyllobacterium sp.; assembly: GCA_031430295.1. Lineage (GTDB taxonomy): Bacteria > Pseudomonadota > Alphaproteobacteria > Rhizobiales > Rhizobiaceae > JANMEX01. The sequence continues at coordinate 2,346 of JANPBE010000458.1, read as the reverse complement.
CTTCGTGCATCACTTCGCGGGCAGTAAGTGGCGCGCCTTTGGCGTGGTTTTCATCCATCAGCTTAGTGAGCAAATCTTGATCGAGAGAGCCCCAGTTGACGCCGATGCGCACGGGCTTGTCATATTTGATCGCCATTTCGACAATCTCGGTGAACTGGCGGTCTTTCTTTTCTTTGAAGCCTACATTGCCGGGATTGATACGGTATTTCGCCAGCGCTTCGGCGCAGGAGGGATGGTCGGCCAGCAGTTTGTGCCCAATATAGTGGAAGTCACCTACCAGCGGCACATTGCAGCCGATACGGTCCAAGCGCTCGCGGATTTTGGCAACGGCGGCTGCGCTTTCGTCTCTATCGACTGTGATACGCACCAGCTCGGAACCGGCGCGGGCAAGCGCGGAAACTTGCGCCACAGTGCCGTCAATATCTGCCGTGTCTGTGTTGGTCATTGACTGGACGACGACCGGATGCCCGGCGCCAACCATGACAGCGCCGACCATGACACCGACGGTCTGCTTGCGGGGGAATGGGTCGGAGAAATATGAGGTGGTCATGACAGGTTCCGGAGTGTGACTGGGCTTGAGGTGGAGAATAGCGGGCGTCTTGTCAACAGTATGGCACTGACGATTACCGCGTCACCGCGCCGCTAATCAATTTCACCAACGCAAGTGCAGCGGCATCGCGCTCCTCGCGATTTTGCGCGCGGCTTTTAAGGCCTTCGAGACCATCGAGCAGGATGTTGGCTAGTTCGCTTGAGGTTAAGCCTTTTAGTGCTGGCATATTGCCTTGTTGGCAAGCCTCATCTTCCAGCGCTTTTGAAATGAGGTTGAGCATATTGCGCCGCCATGAGCCGTAGACATCTGCTGAAATGGCTTGTTTCATATCCATAAGTTCAGCGCCATGCGGGGAGGCGAGGAGCTCTTCGGTTGCATTCAAAATACCGTGGCGCAGGCAAGAGTAGAGCCTTTCTTCCAACGTACCTTCGCCAGAAAGAGCACGTTGCGCACCTGCAATAATTCTTTCGAACATCACTGATGCCAAGGCTTGGAAAATATCAGTTTTGTTTTTGAACACTAAGTAAAGCGCAGGGCGCGATACGCCGCATTCTTTGGCAATGTCATCCATAGTGGTGCGCTGGAAACCATAGCGAAGGAAAACCGCAAAAGCGGCATCCAGCACCGCGCTATGACGGTTTGCGCCGGTGGTGTTTTCTGGAATTGAGGCTACACTGATGTTCATAATTCATTTCTTGACATTTTGGCGAAATTTGTCAATTTGTTTTCTAACTGCAATGTCAACCGGAGATCTATCTTAAATGCGTCTAACCATCAATGGTGCGGATATTGAACTAACTGTTGATCCTGACATGCCGTTATTATGGGCGCTGAGGGATTATGCGGGTGTGCTCGGTCCGAAGTTTGGCTGCGGCATTGGCGCTTGTGGTGCGTGTACCGTAATAATCGACGGTGAGGCAGTTCGCTCGTGCCAGACTTTGGTGGGAACTGTGACGACGCCGGTACTGACCATTGACGGTTTACAAAAGGACGATGTGTTGCACCCCGTGCAGCAGGCATGGCTTGATGGGCAGGTGGCGCAGTGCGGCTACTGCCAGTCCGGCCAGATTATGAGCGCGGTGGCGTTGCTCGGTAAAGTGCCGAGGCCTACTGACAAAGACATTGACGATGCGATGGGCGGAAATCTCTGCCGCTGTGGTACTTATCCAAAAATTCGTATCGCCATTCATGCCGCTGCCGAAGCTACGGGGGCCTAAAGATGGGTCGCGCTCTTAAAATTGCCCGCCGCACATTTTTGTTCGGCATTGCTGCCGTTGCGGGTGGTGTGGCCTTTGGCTATTACCAATATAAGAAGCCGGTGCATAACCCGCTGGAGGATGATCTTGGCGCGAACGAGGCGACGTTTAATCCATATGTGAAAATCAGCACGGATGGCATCATCACCGTTATCGCGCCGCGCGCGGAAATGGGTCAGGGCATTATGACGACGCTGGCGGCCCTCGTGGCGGAAGAGCTGGAAGTTGGCTTAGACCAAATCACAGTGCAACATGGCCTGCCTTCCAGCGCCTATTATAACAGCGGTGCGCTGGCCGAAGGTGCGCCATTTCCTGTGTTTGAGCATGGCGGCAAGCAAGACGCGATGCGTGCGTTTATGGGCGGCATTGGCAAGGTTATGGCGCTGCAATTTACCGGTGGCTCATCTTCGACAATTGATGCGTATGAAAAGATGCGCCATGCCGGTGCTGCCGCGCGGGAAACGCTGAAAGCGGCGGCGGCGCAAAAGTGGAATTTGAGGCCGGAAAAGCTTGGCGTCGAAGGGGCGATAATCACCAATC
>JANPBE010000457.1:0-1355 GCA_031430295.1 Phyllobacterium sp. | reverse complement strand
CGATGCCGGTAAGCATATGTATAATGTGTTCACCACCGCGCACGGTCTGGTCATGATCTTCTTTATGGTGATGCCAGCCCTCATCGGCGGCTTTGCCAACTGGATGGTCCCGATCATGATTGGCGCGCCAGATATGGCGTTCCCGCGCATGAACAACATCTCGTTCTGGCTCTTGCCGCCAGCTTTCTTGCTGCTCGCGCTTTCAATGTTCGTTCCCGGTCCAGCCGGTGGCATGGGCGTAGGCGGCGGCTGGACGATTTATCCACCGCTTTCCACGTCCGGCCAGCCCGGCCCCGCAATGGATTTGGCAATTTTGTCGCTCCATCTTGCCGGTGCCTCGTCAATCCTTGGTGCGATTAACTTCATCACCACCATTTTCAACATGCGCGCTCCGGGCATGACGATGCACAAGATGCCATTGTTTGCATGGTCCGTGCTTATCACTGCCTTCTTGCTGTTGCTTTCGCTGCCAGTTTTGGCCGGCGCTATCACCATGCTTTTGACAGACCGTAACTTCGGGACCGCATTCTTCGCACCTGAAGGCGGCGGCGACCCGATCTTGTTCCAGCATTTGTTCTGGTTCTTCGGTCACCCTGAAGTGTATATCTTGATTTTGCCAGGCTTCGGCATCGTCAGCCACATCGTTTCGACATTCTCAAAGAAGCCAATTTTCGGCTATCTCGGCATGGCCTACGCCATGGTCGCCATCGGCGTCGTCGGTTTCGTGGTGTGGGCGCATCACATGTACACTGTGGGCCTGTCGCTCAACACACAGCGCTACTTCGTGTTTGCCACCATGGTCATCGCGGTTCCAACAGGCGTTAAAATCTTCTCGTGGATTGCCACCATGTGGGGCGGTTCCATTTCGTTCAAAGCGCCAATGAAGTGGGCCATCGCGTTCATTTTCTTGTTCACGCTTGGCGGCGTGACAGGCGTTCAGCTCGCTAACGCCGGTTTTGACCGCGTGGTTCATGACACTTACTTTGTGGTAGCCCATTTCCATTATGTGCTGTCCATGGGCGCCGTGTTCGCCATCTTCGCTGGCTGGTACTATTGGTTCCCGAAAATGACCGGCTACATGTACAATGAAACCATCGCATCCGTGCATTTCTGGATGACATTCATTGGCGTGAACATCGTGTTCTTCCCGCAGCATTTCCTCGGCCTTCAAGGCATGCCGCGCCGCTACATCGACTATCCAGATGCGTTTGCAGGTTGGAACCAAGTTTCTTCCTACGGTTCGTATTTGTCAGCCGCTGCGGTGTTTGTGTTCCTGTTTGGTGTGTGGGAAGCCTTCTCCAAGAAGCGCGTTGCCGGGGCCAACCCATGGGGCGAAGGCGCAACAACGCTCGAAT
>JANPBE010000456.1:0-2599 GCA_031430295.1 Phyllobacterium sp. | reverse complement strand
CTTCCGTTTATGTTTAGAGGCGGTTGTCCATTTTGGGGTAGTTGGTAATATAGCTCAATTTGATGATACGTAGAAATTCTCGACTCTACTTGTTCCTCAGAGACCGGTATGTCTGGGACATACATTGCCAAGAAGCCAACTTTTTGAAAATTTCTAATTTTTGCACCGCTAGTAAACTCAGTTGGATCAGTAAAAAAGCCGACTCCCAGAATATCTGTAGTAAATCCTGACGCCAAAAGTCGTTCGCGGGCAAAGTTTGATTTCACCGACAGCCAAAGATTATTTGGAAGACACATTAGCACGAAGTCGCCATATGACTGCACGTCGCTAATCGTGACTTTGAAAAAATTGGTTCCGTCGGCATATTCCGATAAAGCGTTGTCCAAGAGAGTTTCGGATATATTGCCCAACATCGAAACACCGGATTGTCGTTCACTTTGATCTTTTTCGCGTATCCAACGCCCTCTGTTCCAATCGTCAATTATCTTTTTTAACTGGATAAAGTTTTCAGCGGAACAGTGCGAGCCGAACAAGCACTCAGCATGAGCGATGGCCAAAGTGGCTGGCACATTCAAATTCTGTAAAAAGCCAAAAAATATGGGAAACCGCGTTAAAAAAGGAACCAAAGCCTTGGCTGAAAAAGCGCGTTCCGCGTTGGTAGTTTTCGCAGTTATTCGCTCAACAACCACCCCATATTCTGCCGCGAGCTCAACCACAGAAAACCCAAGCGCACCCTCATAAATTTCATCACAGTTAATTTGGGGAGCCAAGTTTCCTTCTACAACACGATCATAGAGTGCGGAGTAAATGCGCCTATAATAGTCATTTTCAAACTCTTGTTCGTCGGGAGATCGCAATTCTATGTGGTTAGCCTCAAAATCAAACAGTTTTGCCATTCACTCCCCCAAACAGATGCAAGCACTCAATTCGGCTTACATTGGAGGTAAGCATAAGTCACCACAAATAGTTGAAGTGCACGTTGCAGCTAACCCAACTGCTGGATTCTGATATTATCAACTTGGGCATCAAGTTTTTCTACAATTCTCGTGGCCAACGACCTGATTACTGGGACTGAAACAGAGTTTCCAAACTGCTTGTAAAGCTGCACGTCTGACGAAGCGCTAAGGTTAAAGTTTTCCGGAAAGCCCTGTATTCTGGCACACTCTCTCGGAGTTAATTTTCGCGGGTTTTTTCCAACATCTGATTGGTCAATCAAAACCTCACTACCGTCCTTATAGTAGCGAGCGCTAATAGTGTTGCAATGCGGGCTTTCGCGCGTAAAAACAGAATATCCAAATCCATTGCCCTTTTCGCGGTGTTCATTTTTTCTACGAACATGCCCAGCAAGCAATCGGTCCGAAATAGTATATTTGGGGTCAACAGAAGAATTTTCCTCCAACACATCTCCGAGGCGCGTCTTCTTTAACAGAAACGGCAAATCATCAAAAAACTTAGTGGTGTCAATATTTGGAAATACATCCCTGTTGAATCCCACGATATAGATGCGCTCACGATTTTGAGGTACACCAAAATCGGCGGCACGAAGTACTTTGGTTGTCACTTGATAATTCAGTTTCTCCTTAAGGCTGGCGCGAGCCTCTAACGACATTGGCACATCGTCAGGAATGTCTGCACCAGAACGACCCTCAAGAATATCAAGAATGACTTTGAGAGTTCTGCCTTTATCATGGCCTCTCAATTGCTTTACGTTTTCAAGCAAGAATGCTGCTGGCCTTCTGGCAGCGAGAATGCGCTGAATCTCAAAAAACATAGTCCCACGGGTGTCAGAAAACCCCTGCTTTAAGCCTGCTTGTGAAAATGCTTGGCAAGGGAACCCTGCCAGCAAAACATCATGTATAGGTATGCGAGAAGCTGGGATTTGCGTAATATCGCCATCCGGAACCTGTCCATAATTTGCCGCATAGGTTTTTTGAGCAAATTTATCCCATTCAGAAGTAAAAACGCACTGACCACCTAACTCTTGGAATGGCATTCTTATGCCACCAATTCCTGCAAATAAATCTATGAAGCGAAATGATGGATTATTGTTACTGTCCTTAAATGGGGCCGAATCATATGGGGAAGTTTTAGGAAGTTGCGAAATTATCGCCAAGTGTTTGTGAGAAGGTGAATGCTCATCGTTCTCCCAACCACGAACAGTTCGTTCGCCAATATCGCCAAGACCAAGCAACTCAGAAAACTTCTTTTGAGAGAGCCCGAGGAACTCGCGCCGGTGCCTAATCATTTTGGCTTGACTCATTTACGTGTTCCCTTATCGTTCTTATTAGCATAAAAAGCATACATTTTTCGCAGGGTCAACTACAGGATATTAACTATCGTATAAATTGCACAATTATTTAAGTAAAGTTGCATTGTCCCCATGCCCCTAAAACCCCTCCACATAGCACTGGCCATACTCGTCACGGCCATTTGGGGCTTTAATTTTGTGGTCATCAAAGTGGGCGTGGCGCATGTGCCACCGCTGCTGCTTACTGGTTTGCGCTTCCTCTTCGCGGGTCTGCCCGCCGCGTTGTTCATCCCCAAGCCAAAGACGAAATGGCGCTACATCGCCTCGTTTGGCTTTGCGCTGGGCGTGGTG
>JANPBE010000455.1:0-4941 GCA_031430295.1 Phyllobacterium sp. | reverse complement strand
TTTGCTGCAAAAGCACTCTGGTGTGGCTGAAACTGCGGCTGTGGTGAAGGCGGATGCTTACGGTCTTGGCACACAATATGTAGTGCCTGCTCTGGTCGCGGCGGGAGTAAAAACCTTCTATGTGGCGCAAATTGATGAGGGTATCGAGGTGCGAAAATTGGCGCCGAATGTCCGCATTTTTGTGATTTATGGGGCTCCAAAGGGCACGGAATCGGTGCTTTTTGCCCATAATTTGATACCTCTGATCTGTTCTGCTGAGCAACTGGACCGGTGGGGGCAATATATTCGCCAGACTGGCGCACCAAAGCCCTACGGCCTACATGTTGATACAGGCATGAACCGCAGCGGCTTGACCATGACTGAAGCGCGGCTGGTGGGGACGCATAGCGATGTTTTGAAGGCGTCCGGACTCTGCCATATCATGACACATCCGGCCTGCGCAGATGATAAAGACCATCCATTAAACGCCAAACAAATCATTCAATTTCAAGATCTTAAGTCAATATTCTCAAATATTGAATCAAGCTATGCAAACTCTGCGGCGTTGCTTTCTGGCGGGAATTATGGCGGTGATGTCACCCGCCCCGGCATTGCACTTTATGGCGGCGAGGCATTAAATGACGTGCCAAATCCTATGAAACCCGTGGTGAAGGCCGAGGCGCGAATTATCCAAATCCGCTATGCGAAGGCGGGCGAGACAGTGAGTTATGGGGCTACTGAGACGCTGAAACGGGATACGAAAATTGCCGTTTGTGCGGTTGGCTATGCTGATGGCTACCACCGTTCTATTGGTCTAAAAGACGCACAGAATGCGCCCGGAAACGATACGCCGCGCGCCCAGACTGAGCACGAAAACCGCCCGGAAGCCGTGCGGAACGCGTACGGCGTGCGTGCGGGCTTCGTGTGCGGCACCCTCGCCCCCATTTTGGGCCGCGTTACGATGGATTTTACGATGTTTGACGTGACGGATGTGCCGGATGCGCAGTTGGATGACGCGCATTGGATTGAGCTTTTTGGTGACAACATTGCACTCGACGATGTGGCCCGCGCGGGCGGCACGATTGGCTATGAATTGCTGACCAGTCTTGGGCGTCGCTATGAACGGATAATTATCAATGGCTAAAGCATCCCGCCTCACCTTTATCTGCCAATCCTGCGGGTCGGTGCATAATCGCTGGTCGGGCAAGTGCGATAGTTGCGGCGAGTGGAATACGATTATTGAGGAAAGCCCGACAGCGGGCATTGGCGGCGGGCCAGCTGGACTTCGCGCTGTGCGCAAGGGCCGCGTGGTGGCGCTGACGACTTTATCCGGCGAGAGCGAAGATGCGCCGCGCATTCAAAGCGGGATTGCGGAACTGGACCGCGTGACGGGCGGCGGATTTGTGCGCGGGTCGGCGGTGCTGATTGGCGGCGATCCGGGTATCGGAAAATCCACGCTTCTGATGCAGGCAGCAGCGGCGCTGGCAAACCGTGGGCATAGTGTGGTGTATGTTTCCGGTGAGGAAGCGATTGCACAAATTCGGCTGCGGGCGCAGCGGTTGGGCGCTGCAAATTCGCCAGTTGCGCTGGCTGCGGAAACCAATGTTGAAGATATTTTGGCAACGCTGGGCGATGGCAAGCGGCCGGATTTGGTGATTATCGATTCGATACAAACGCTGTGGACCGAGCTTGTCGATGCAGCGCCCGGTGGGGTGAGCCAAGTGCGGGCGTCCGCGCAGGCCATGATACGCTATGCCAAGCAAACCGGCGCGGCGGTGGTTCTGGTTGGTCATGTGACCAAGGACGGACAACTGGCGGGGCCGCGTGTTGTTGAGCACATGGTTGACGCCGTGATCTATTTTGAAGGCGAAGGCGGGCATCATTTCCGCATTTTGCGTGCGGTGAAAAACCGCTTTGGCGCGACGGATGAAATTGGCGTGTTTGAAATGTCCGACAAGGGCCTGCGCGAAGTCGCCAATCCATCCGAGTTATTCTTAGGTGAGCGCAACGCCGCTGCGCCGGGCGCTGCTGTCTTTGCGGGCATGGAAGGTACGCGGCCTGTGCTGGTGGAAATTCAGGCGTTGGCTGCGCCGTCAACGCTCGGCACACCGCGCCGCGCTGTTGTGGGCTGGGATTCGTCGCGCCTTGCCATGGTTCTGGCGGTGCTGGAATCGCACTGCGGCGTGAAATTCGGGATGCATGATGTGTATCTCAATGTGGCTGGTGGCTATAAAATCTCGGAGCCTGCGGCAGACCTTGCCGTGGCGGCGGCGCTGGTATCATCGCTTGCCGGACTTGCTCTTCCGGCAGATTGCGTTTATTTCGGCGAAATAAGTTTATCGGGGTCAATTCGCCCTGTCGCCCATGCGGTACAGCGCCTCAAAGAAGCCGAAAAGTTGGGTTTCCGTAAGGCGGTAATTCCGGCAGGCGGCGGCGAATTACCTAAAGATCGCGGCGTGAGTGTTGAAGAACTGCCCTCGCTGCCTGAATTGGTTGTGAAAATCGCGAGTTCGCTGAAAACAAAGCGGGCAAACGAGACAAAAGACAGCTAAGAGATATTTCGCGTCGGGCATTCTGGCGCTACGGGAAATGATAACGGGGCGCGTCCGAATATGCCGATTACAATGCTAGACGGAATTTTGTTGGGTATTACGCTTGTATCCGGCATTTTGGCCATGGTTCGCGGCTTCTCCCGCGAAGTGCTATCGGTGGCCTCATGGGCGGCAGCGGGCGCTGCGGCGTTTATGTTTTATAAGAAATTTACGCCGATTGTGCGCCCCTATGTAAGCAATGATTTGCTGGCGCAGGCGGGCGCTGCGGGTGCGATATTCCTCCTCACCCTTATTGTGGTGACGATTATCACCATGAAGATTGCGGACTTTATTATCGATAGCCGCGTTGGCGCTCTGGATCGCACGCTCGGCTTCGTGTTTGGCGCTGCGCGTGGTGTTTTGCTGGTTGTTGTGGCAATGCTGTTCTTTAACTGGCTGGTTCAGGCCAATCAGCCAAGCTGGGTGGCGAATGCTAAATCCAAGCCATTGCTCGATTCGCTCGGTCAACAACTAGTGAACTTATTGCCGGAAGACCCTGAAGCGCTTATTATGAAGAAGATTAAACCGGCTGCAACAGATGCTGCACCTGCGGGGGATGCCCCAGCGGCAGACGCTCCTGCGGCAGATGCGCCTGCATCGGATGCGCCAGCGGACGGCGAACCTGCAAAGCCCGCCACGAACGGCTAAGACATTTATCCAAGGGCGCCTCCCCGCCCGCACTCGAATAAGGATGGTTGCATGACCCTGCAAACCGCACATGATGATTCATTTCTCGATGATGATGACGATCATTTCCACGACGAATGCGGTGTGTTTGGAATTTACGGGCGGCAGGATGCGGCGGCGATAACGGCACTGGGGCTACACGCCTTGCAACATCGCGGCCAAGAGGCGGCGGGCATTGTTTCTTATGATGGCTCGCAGTTTTTCGTGGAGCGCCACGTTGGCTTGATTGGCGATAATTTTACCAAGAAGTCTGTTATGGACCGGCTATCTGGTAACCGCGCTATTGGTCATGCCCGCTATGCCACCACGGGTGGCGCGGGGCTTCGCAACGTGCAGCCACTATTTGCCGAACTTGCCGATGGCGGCTTTGCCATTGCGCACAATGGCAACTTTACCAATGCGATGACCGTGCAGCGCGAACTGCAAAAGCGTGGCGCGATTTTCTCGTCCACGTCAGACACCGAGACGATTTTGCATCTTGTGGCGATGAGCCCGGAGCGTGATTTCATTGCGCGATTTATCAGCGCTATCCGCCAGATTGAGGGCGCTTATTCGCTTATTGCGCTTTCGAACAAGAAGATGGTGGGCTGCCGCGATCCGCTGGGCATTCGTCCGCTGGTGCTGGGTGATCTGGATGGCGCATGGATTTTGGCGTCTGAGACCTGTGCGCTGGATATTATCGGCGCTCGGTTTGTGCGCGATGTAAAGCCGGGCGAAGTGGTGGTTGTCACCGAAGATGGGCTGGAAAGCATTTTTCCTTTCGAGCAACAAAAGCCGCGTTTCTGCATATTTGAATATGTCTATTTCGCGCGGCCTGACTCGGTGATCGACGGGCGCAATGTGTATGAAGCGCGCAAGCGCATTGGTATTGAACTGGCGAAAGAAAGCCCTGTGATTGCCGATTTAGTGGTTCCTGTTCCCGACTCTGGCACACCGGCGGCGATTGGCTATAGCCAAGCGTCGAACCTGCCGTTTGAGCTGGGCATTATCCGCAATCATTATGTAGGCCGGACGTTTATTTCGCCTTCGGATTCCATCCGCCACATGGGCGTGAAGCTGAAGCACAATGCCAACCAGCGTATGCTTGAGGGCAAGCGCGTGGTGCTGGTGGATGATAGCATCGTGCGCGGGACCACGAGCCAAAAGATCGTGCAAATGGTGCGCGATGCGGGTGCGGCGGAAGTGCATATGCGCATTGCCTCGCCGCCCACCATTTCATCTTGCTATTATGGGGTTGATACACCGGAGAAGAGCAAACTGCTCGCCTCGCGTATGAGCATTCAGGAAATGGCGGATTTTATCCGCGTCGATTCGCTTGGGTTCCTCTCGATTGACGGGCTGTATCGTGCAGTGTTTGAGCCAAGCCGCAACAATGAAGCGCCGCAGTTCTGCGATGCGTGTTTCACTGGCGACTACCCTACCCGTCTGATTGACCGCGATGGCACAGATAAAGTGCGCTCGCTCAACATGCTGGCAAACCACGGCTGATTTTATGACTGACTTAAGTAAACCACTCACAGGCCGCGTGGCGCTGATTACCGGCGCATCGCGTGGTATTGGCTATCATACGGCCAAGGCTCTCAGCGCCGCTGGCGCTCATGTTATCGCGGTCGCTCGCACACAAGGCGGGTTGGATGATCTGGATGACGACATCCGCGCGGCTGGCGGCGAGGCGACGCTTGTA
>JANPBE010000454.1:0-1027 GCA_031430295.1 Phyllobacterium sp. | reverse complement strand
GCTCCAATTCCGGCAGTGAGCGGCTGAAAATTTCGCTGACCCGCACCAATCTCATCAACCTGTTCGAGCCGCATATTTTTGCCGCTTACGAGGTGGGAACAAAACTGGGCAAGCCGGACCCTAACGTGTTTCTCTATGGTGCCGCGCAGTTTAACGTCGACCCTGCTCGTGTGATTGTTGTTGAAGATTCCATTCCCGGCGTTCGCGCGGCGAAGGCAGCAGGTATGCGGGTGATTGGTTTTACAGGCGGTTCGCACACATACATTGGCCACGGCGAGCGGCTGACAGAAGCGGGCGCGGAGACAGTGATAAACCGCCACGCACTGCTGCCGCAGATGATAGACGCCATGGCGGAGTGGCGGGAGGAGGATTGAGTTGCGACTGGCAGGCTATGTCAGCAGCGCAGGCACTTGCTTCGTATTTTCTGCAATGAATTGAATCACATGAGGTAAAGCCTTCGCAACCTGATTCAATGCGGAGCCACCATGTCGTATCTCGAAAACATATCCATCTTCGCGGTGCTATTGTTTGGCATCATCATCGTGCCGGGTATGGATATGCTGTTTGTCATCACCAATGCACTCACGGGTGGACGAAAGGCGGGGCTGGCGGCGACGGCGGGGATTACTTTTGGCGGCATATTTCACACGCTACTTGGCGCGATAAGTGTTGGTGTGCTTCTGAAACTCGCGCCCTCGCTTTTCACGGTGATGATTTTTGTTGGCGCGGCCTATATGGCCTGGATTGGGGTCAGCCTTATCCGCAGCTCGATCGTGATTGACGCGGTGGATGGCAAAACAAAGCGCTCACTACTGGTGGCGTTCCGGCAAGGGGCGGTCACCTGTATTTTGAATCCGAAGGCCTATATGTTTGTGCTTTCTGTCTATCCGCAATTCATGAAGCCGCAGTACGGCGGCATCCTTGGCCAAGCGCTGGTGATGGGCATTATGACGGCGGTCATTCAGTTTTCTATCTACGGCGCACTAGGACTGGCGGCCGGAAACGCGCGGGATTTTTTGCTGACCAA
>JANPBE010000453.1:0-3814 GCA_031430295.1 Phyllobacterium sp. | reverse complement strand
GTTGTGGAGTTCCGGAATTTGCTGAGTGACGAGCCGATGTCTTGGATCAATGGGGTCTTGCAAATTCCAGCCTACGGCAGCCTATGGTTGATTTAACCTATATCCGATGCCAGTTTGCGAAACCATTTTTGACCTGGCCTTTCGACCAGATTGTATGTGATTGTACTGGCAATTAAAGTCAATAAAATCATGATTATAGTAGCAGGAACGGCGATATTTTGGGCGTAGGCAAAGGTTGGTTCGCCGCCGGTGGCTTGCATACCTGTGATTGAAGTTGCGTGATGACCGTCCAGATAGCGGGCGATATTAAACATTCTGCCCTGCACGAATAGGTGGGTCATATAGATTGAGTAGGATAGGGCGCCGAGCAGTATAAATGGGCGGGCACGAAGAATAGTTGAAATATAGCCTGACTCGTGACTGAACACCAAAACAGCGAAACCGAATACGAATGGGGCAAGTAGGCTGGCAGCATTTGAATGGCTGTTGGCGACGAACATCACCACGGCGACTATGGTGGCAAACTCGGCTAACGTCCATGCAATTTTGGTCTCGCTGTCCGTGCCGAGTGTCACATGTGTGCGGGCGAAATAGGCCTGCACCAATACGCCTAGCGAGAAGCCGTAGATGCAGCGGATGATGCCGAAATCATAGGTCGTGTCCATGAAATGCGGCGAAAGTTTTAGCAGCATTATGGGGGCGACGGCCACGATGATGGCAAAGGCCATCAAGGATGTGCGGCGCAGCCCGACGACCAATATGGCGAACAATATGTAGGCGAAAAGCTCTGTGGAAATGCTCCAGCTTGGTGCGTTCCAGCTCAGGTGTTCTTCAAAGCCAAGTCCATGGATCATGAGGGCGTTGTCAAGCAGCGTGTTTAGCGTAAAGCCGCCCGTGAAGGCCGTATCCTGCCCGCCGAGTTGCGGTATTTTCAGGCGCAAGAACTCGAAGGCTACGAATGCCAATAGCATAAAAGCATGGAGCGGAAACAGGCGGCCAAAACGCGTGACCATAAACTTGGCGAACCCCTCGCCGCGTATCAGACGGGTGCCATACGCGTGGGCAATGACGAAGCCTGAGAGGACGAAGAAGAAGTCCACAAAGAGGTACGAGCCACGTATAAACTGGTTGCCAGCCAGTGCGCCTGCGAGCGGCAAATGGAACACCGCGACCAGCAGCGCACAAATGCCGCGCCAGCTATCCAATGTCTCAAAACGAACGGATGCCACGGCTGAGGGCTGCGCTACTTCCGTGCCTATGCTTGATATTATGGCCATTGCGTCTCGCTTTGTTTCATTTCGGCACATAGGCCATGATCGCTAATAAACTTATACGATGACTGGCAATTTGCGTGCCGCTCGCCTAAAACACATGAAAACACGGGAAAAATCATGTCTTCGCACTCTATTGACCACGCCTTCACCGCAACGTCGCGCCATTCAGCATCCAGCGATCCGACATATGCAGGCGCACTATCGTTCATGCGCCGCCCCTACTCGAAGAATGTGAATGGTGCGGACGTTGTGGTCTGGGGCATCCCGTTTGACCAGGCGGTATCCAACCGCCCCGGCGCGCGCTTCGGCCCATCCGCCATTCGCCGCGCTTCGGCGATTTTCGATAATGATCCGCAATATCCGTTCGGCATTGATCTCTTCGAAAAGCTATCCGTCATCGACTATGGCGACTGCGTTTTGGACTATGGTTATTTGCACAAGACACCTGCGGCGATTGAAGAGCAGGCGCTGGAAATCATCAAATCCGGCGCGTTTCTTTATACACTTGGCGGCGATCATTTTATCACCGGACCGCTGCTCGCTGCGCATCACAAGGTGTATGGTCCGCTGGCGATGGTGCATTTTGATGCGCATCAGGATACATGGTTCGACGATGGTGAGAAAATCAGCCACGGCAATTTTGTGACCCGCGCCGCGCGAAACGGCATTATTGATACCAGCCGCTCGATCCAAATCGGCATTCGCACGGTCGCGCCGGAGGATTTCGGCATTAAAATTATGCCGGGCTATGAGGTGGAAGACTTGTCTGCGCAGGCCATTGCGGATGCGATTTTGGCTCACGTTGGCGACGCCAAATGCTACCTCACGTTCGATATTGATTGCCTTGATCCGGCCTTCGCGCCGGGGACGGGAACGCCGGTTTCGGGCGGACCATCCAGTGCTAAAATCCTCTCCGTTTTGCGCAAACTTGGTGGCCTTAATATTGTCGGCTCGGATATTGTGGAGGTGGCGCCAGCCTATGACCATGCCGATATTACGGCCATCGCCGGATCTTCGGTGGCGATGTATGTGCTGGGCCTGCTTGCAGAACGCAAGGCACGGGGCTAAAAGCCTGACAAATTGAATCAAGCGCTTGCCAAAATGAATCTGGCGGGCGCTTTAATTTATTGAATTGATTAGGTATTTAGGAGATGGCGATGAAAGCCAAGATATTTATTGACGGTGAACACGGCACAACGGGCTTGCAAATTCGCTCCCGCTTGGCGGCCCGTCATGATCTTGAGATTTTGTCGCTGCCGGAAGCCGAGCGCCGCAATGTGGCGATGCGCGAGGACATGCTGAACAGCGCCGACATCGCAATTTTGTGCCTGCCAGATGACGCCGCAGTTGAAGCCGTGAAAATCGTTGCAGGCAATGGCCGGACGCGGGTGATTGATACCTCGACGGCGCATCGCGTGCATCCAGATTGGGCCTATGGCTTTGCCGAAATGGATGCCGCGCAAGGTGCCAAAATTGCTGCGGCGCGGTTTGTTGCCAACCCCGGCTGCTACCCGACTGGCGCTATCGGCCTTATCCGCCCGCTCGTTGCGGCGAGTGTTTTGCCAAGCGATTATCCGGTGACTGTGAACGCTGTTTCCGGCTACACGGGCGGAGGCAAGCAGATGATTGCGCAGATGGAAAATGCGGCTGCGCCGGACCATATTTCCAGTGCACATTTTCTCTATGGCCTGCCCTTGCAGCATAAGCATGTTTCCGAAATGAAGCAGCATGGGCTTATCAATCGCCGCCCGATTTTTAGCCCCAGTGTTGGCCGTTTTGCGCAAGGGATGATCGTGCAAGTGCCGCTGTTTTTGGATGATTTGAAGGGTGGTTCGAGCCTTGCGAGCTTGCACGAAGCGCTTACTGCCCATTATGCGGGACAGACTATTGTTGAAGTAGTTTCGTTTGCAGACTTTGCAAAAATACCGCGTCTTGATCCGGAAGAGCTTAACAATAGTGATAAAATGAAGCTTTTTGTCTTTGGAACTGAAGGAAAAGGCCAAATTAATCTTGTGGCATTGCTGGATAATCTTGGTAAGGGTGCATCGGGTGCAGCGGTTCAGAACATGGATTTGATGCTAAAAGGCTAGTCGGCAACCGCACGAGAACCGCCCAGAGACCGCCCAGAATGAGTGCGCAATAGGCGCGCCGTGCGCTCGAACATCGTGTGCTACTTGACTTTGGGCAGTTGTCCCTCCCCCAAAGGCGTCATTCCGGAATTGCGGAGCAATATCCGGAATCCAGAGATGGGATGGTGGCGCTTGAATTGCGCCGGTTGGGCAGCGGTTTGTTATTTTTGATGCCTTGTCGGCGTCGCACTTTATTCTGTTAATCCACGCCTCTGGATTCCGGGTTCCGCTTTGCGGCCCCGGAATGACGGCCTAACGAGGAGACAAGTCCGTCATTCCGGAATTGCGGAGCAATATCCGGAATCCAGAGATGGGTTGGTGGCGCTTGAATTGCGCCGGTTGGGCCGCGGTTTGTTATTTTTGATGACTTGTCGGCGTCGCACGTTATTCTGTTTATGCACGCCTCGGGAT
>JANPBE010000452.1:0-5670 GCA_031430295.1 Phyllobacterium sp. | reverse complement strand
GTTGGAAATCGGCATGGTCATTGTAAAAGATCAAGGGGTTTTTGATGGAAAAAGTATCTCCCAGCAAATTCCGGTGGTAGTTGTACCAGAGCTCGGCATGATCGGCCAAATCCTTGCGCCGTTCTGCGTTTTTGAGGTAATAATAAATCTCAAAATTGGGCGAGCGGTACACGTCAAAATTGAAGGACTCATAACTGGGCTTGTTGCGGCCAAAATACTCCTGGGCCTGCAAAGTGGTTGTTCCGGGATTGCCTCCAAGCACCAAAATTATGGTGTAAGACGCGGCGCAAAGAAAGAATATCAAGCTGGTAATTCCCGGTAAAACATCAACAATTGCCGGAAACAAGATGTAACGCATCCGTTCAAAATGCGAAAACCGCAGCGTTTCGGCAAGCTTCCAATGCTCATTAGGAACCGCATTAAACCGCTCCAAAAGCAGCCGTACTGCGAGCGGCATATTAAAGAAAACATGGGCAATCAATATGCCGGAGAGCCCATAGATGTCTGGTCTCATATCGAGACCAAACCATTGAAATATTTGACTAATAAGTCCGTTTCGACCTAACAAAGTAACAATACCAAGCACCGCTACAATGACCGGAAGCGACAACGGCAAAGTGAACAAAACCAACAAAAATTGGCGTCCCGGAAACTTGTGAAATGTCACAAAAGCCCGCGCCACCGGCAAGGCAAAAGCGATTGAAAGCACAGTGGAAAGCAGTGCCTGCCAGAGGGTGAATTTGGCCACCTGCAAAATGCCAGCAAAATCAACCGTCGATAATGATCCGGCGCTAGCAAAAAATAACGATGCCAGCGCCGAACCGATTACCAAAATCAAAATAGTCAGCGCCACATATCCGGCTGTCTGCCGTCCTTTGAAAGCGCTAACTACATGATTTTCATTCATTATTTCGCGATTGCTTTCGCCCACTCGTCAATCCAAGCCTTGCGATTATCCGCCACTTCCTTGGCAGAATAAAGCAAAGTCTTCGCCGGCTTGACCATTTTATCAAACACCGGATTCAGCGCCATGCTGGTTTTGCCCGCCGGAAACATCCAGTTATTTTCAGGGATTAGATCTTGAAAAGCAGCCGAAGTCACAAAGCTCAAGAAGTCTTTCGCCAAAGGATTCGCCGCACCCCTAGTGGTTTGGCCAACAACTTCGATCTGCAAATAGTGGCCTTCTTCAAAGCTAGCAGCTTGATAACGCTCAGTTTTTTCAGCAATCATATGGTAGGCAGGCGATGTGGTATACGACAAAACCATATCCGCCTCACCCTTGGTGAACAGCCCGTAAGCTTCACTCCAACCCGGCGTTACCGTCAATATTTTCGGGGCCAGCTTTTTCCATTCTTCGCCCGCCTTATCGCCGTAAACTGACTTCATCCAGAGCACAAAACCAAGACCGGGTGTCGATGTCCGTGGATCTTCAATCACCAGCTTTTGGTTGGGATCAGAAGCAATAAGTTCCGCCAAACTCTTCGGCGGGTTTTTCACTTTTTCGGTGTCATAAACGATGGCAAAGTGCGCATAATCATAGGGAATGAACACATCATCGCTATAATTACCCGGAACAGAAAGCGCTGCAATATCAGTGGTATGAGGAGAAAATAGTCCGGTGGCCTTGGCTTCATCCGTCAGATTTGTATCCAGTCCCAACACCACGTCTGCCGTGGTATTAGCGCCCTCCAATTTCAAGCGATTGAGCAGCGCTACGCCATCAGCAACAGATACAAATTCCAAATCACAGGCGCATTGCTTTTCAAACGCAGCCTCGATTTTTGGGCCCGGACCCCACTCAGCTGTGAAGCTTTCATAGGTATAAACTGTCAATTTGCCAGCCGCGTGAGCTGGAAAAGAAAATGACAAAAGCAAAGGTAAAACAGATAGATAGGTAGGGTATCGCATCGGCGCCTCCTTATGTTTACGGGTGAAGGGGCAAGTGCCGGAATGGTCACATGCTTCTAATCCCTCCGCCGGTATGAGCCGGATCAGGTTCAGCGGGTTAGCCACAATTGGCCTCTCAGCAGGTTCAGTCTTTTCAACTGGCCTGCACCCCGTTAGAGCAAGAGGAGAGTTATATCTGCGCTCAAAGATTGGCAAGCTATTCCATGAAAAAATTCATCATTCTCTTAGGCGGCGACATTACGCCCACCCCGCGCCTCATCGCCCAGTGTCAAAACGCGACCGTGATAGCCGCCGATTCTGGCGTGCGCCACGCTTCGGCTTTGGGGCTCAATGTTGCGCTCTGGCTCGGCGATTTCGACTCGACAACACCTGCATTACTACGCAAATTCAAGCACTTACCGCGTGAAACCTTTCCACGTGAAAAGGACAAGACCGATGGTGAAATCGCCATCAACGAGGCAATATCCCAAGGCGCAACTGAATTGATTTTGGTCGGCGCGTTCGGCGGCCCGCGCACAGACCATGCGCTGTTACATCTGGCTCAAGCCATTTCACTATCTAAACCTGGCCTCAAAATCACGCTCACAAGCGGAGATGAAGAGGCCCATCCACTCTCATCTGACGTTCAATATTTTACATTTCCAATAGGGTCAGTTTTCAGCGTCGTTGGATTCAACGCACTTTCTGGCGTCACAATCTCCGGCGCGCGCTGGCCGCTAACAAACTGCGATGTGCCTTTCGGCTCCTCAATGACACTATCAAACGAGGTTGCCGATGACCTGACGTTAAGTGTCAATTCCGGCAACGCCATTTTGCTCGTGTCGTTCATAACCAATTCTATTGTCAGTTAACCCCTTTAACATGTTCGACAAAATTCAAATTTTTTGCCTTTTGAAACCCGCAATCTTCGTGTTATGAAATCTTGTAAGGGCGCTAATTATCGAGGAGATACCACATGAAAACACTTTCGAGCCTTTTGCTCGCACTCACATTGGCAACATCAGTAACGGGTTGCACCACAACTGAAAAAGGCGTTGCAGTGGGTGCCGTCGGCGGCGCACTCATCGGCCAGGCCATTGGTGGTAATACAGGTGCCACAGTTCTTGGCGCAGGCCTTGGCGCGGTTGCCGGCGGCTTAATCGGCAATTCGATGGAGCCAGGCTATTGCATCTATCAACGTAAGAATGGCACGCGCTACAAGGCCCGCTGCTAATAAGATATGCCGCCGCACTTGACGGCAGCAATCAAATAATCAATCAGGACGCTCACTTAACCAAGTTAGCGTCCTTTTTCATGGCCCCGCCTCTCCTTAAACTCGATCAGATCTTTTTGACATTCGGCGGCTCGCCGCTGTTGGATGGAGCGGACTTGTCCGTATCTCCGAGCGAGCGCATCGCGCTGATTGGGCGCAACGGCTCCGGCAAATCCACTCTTTTGAAAATTGCCGCTGGTCTGGTCGAGCCCATGGATGGCGAGATTTATCGCCACCCCTCCGCCACCATCCGCTACTTGCCACAGGCGCCGGATTTTGGCGACGCCAAAACTGTGCTTGAATATGCACTGGGCGGCCTCGGACCCTCGGACGATCCCTACCGCGTCACATATTTGCTGGAAAATCTTGGCCTTACAGGTGAAGAAAATCCCGAAAATCTGTCCGGCGGTGAGGCCCGTCGCGCCGCGCTGGCCCGCGTTCTTGCGCCGGAACCAGACGTTTTACTTCTAGATGAACCAACGAACCATTTAGATTTGACCACCATCGAATGGCTCGAAAGCGAGCTGGCCAGCACGAAGTCTGCACTGGTTCTTATTTCCCATGACCGCCGCTTTTTAGAGCGCGTCAGCCGCAGCACAATTTGGCTGGATCGCGGGCAAACGCGACGGATTGAAAAGGGCTTTGCGCATTTTGAAGCATGGCGTGATACCGTGCTCGAGGAAGAAGAAAAAGAGCATCATAAGCTTGGCCGCCAGATTGAACGTGAAGAGCATTGGGTGCGCTATGGCGTGACCGCGCGTCGCAAGCGCAATATGCGCCGTATGGGCGAACTGGCCGATCTACGCTCGGAATTTCGCACCAAACGCCACGCTGAAGGTCTTGCCTCAATACAGGCATCGGACGTGCGCGAGTCGGGAAAACTCATCATTGAAGCCAAAAAACTCTCGAAATCCTACGGCGAGCGCGTTCTGGTTTCAGAGTTTTCCACCCGCATCCAGCGCGGCGATCGCATCGGTATTGTTGGTCCCAATGGTGTTGGCAAGACCACACTCTTAAAACTCCTAATGGGACAGATCGAGCCCACTTCTGGCACGTTGCGCCTCGGTGTTAACTTGGAAGTCGCAACGCTTGACCAAAAACGCGATGCGTTTGATCCGGACGAAACCTTGGCGCATTATCTCACAGACGGGCGCGGTGAAAACTTACTGGTCAACAATGAGCTTAGGCACGTCGTGTCCTACATGAAGGATTTCCTATTCAAGCCGGAACAATCTCGCACGCCAGTGAAAGAGCTTTCGGGCGGCGAGCGAGCGCGCCTGATTTTGGCCCGCGTCTTGGCCCGCCCCGCCAATCTTCTCATCCTTGATGAGCCAACCAACGATCTCGACATGGAAACGCTGGACCTGCTGCAAGAGCTGGTGGCTGGCTTTGGAGGCACAGTTATCCTCATCAGCCATGATCGCGACTTTCTCGATCGCACAGTGACGTCTATCATCGCGCCGGAGGGCAACGGCAAATGGCTGGAATATGCGGGCGGTTATTCAGATATGATTTTGCAGCGCAAGGCCAGCGAAGCCGAGGTAAAAAAGGTAGCAGCAACCGCCACCCAAGCAGCGGTCAAAACACCGGCAAAATCAAACAACAAACTATCCTACAAGCAAAAATTTGCGCTTGAGTCTTTGCCTGCAAAGATTGAAGCGGCGACAAAATCAGTAACGCTACTCGAAGCTAAATTGTCCGATGGTACGTTGTTTGTCAAAGACCCGGCGCAGTTTTCAAAAATCGCAGGCGAGCTTGATGTGTCCCGCGCATCAATTGAGGCGATGGAGCATGAATGGCTTGAGCTTGAAATGTTGAGGGCGGAATTGGAAGGGTGAGTTAATTCGGAGCACCCGGTTTAACCGCCATCCTCGCCGCGACCCGCTCCATGCGGGTGGCCATTTCTGAGAGCGCGCCAGTTAAGGCGCTATCATTCTTGTCCGCTTTCGAAAGTGCCTCGTCGCGTGTTTTGCGCAATGTTTCGAGTTCACTCTCAATGCCTTTGACACGCTTTTGCAATTCGACAAGCTCGTCCATAACCATAATGCCAGCCATCACAGTTAATCGCTGATCGCCGATTTCGCCAAAACCTTCTTTGAGGTGCGAGACATATTTATCAAAACGCATGGCAAGGTTTTCCAAATGCGCCTCTTGGCCCTCGTCGCAGGCCATGCGGTAGGTTTTGCCATCTATCGAAACATTGACTTGCGCCATCGGTTCACTCCTACCTGTCGAGCACTGCCCGGATTGTTTCCATCGCCGTCACCAAGCGCCGCGACACTTCCTTATTGGCGGAAGTCAAACGCTCGGAGCGGGATTCGGAATTATCCAGCTCTTGTGCCAGACGGGATCGGTCAGAATTAAGGCGTTGCACCTCTTCTTCGGCTTCCGCATAATTGCCGTCCTGCTCGGCGCGCGCATCCAAAGCCTGCTCGATGCTGGCCACCGCGCGGTTCATTTGGTCCAAAACTTGTTTCAGCGTTTGCTCGGCCATAGAATAAGCCTTCCCC
>JANPBE010000451.1:0-3148 GCA_031430295.1 Phyllobacterium sp. | reverse complement strand
CCGCCAGCAGGACCTTCAACAAACATTGACATGCCCAACAGCAGGAAAGCTGGTGGCAGCAGCCAGAACGAGATGTTGTTCATACGCGGGAACGCCATATCCGGCGCGCCAATCATGATGGGAACCATCCAGTTGGCAAAGCCGCCGATGAGGGCTGGCATCACCATGAAGAAGATCATGACGAGACCGTGCGCGGTGGTGAACACATTATACATGTGCTTACCGGCATCGAGTGCAGCATCGCCGCTGACGCCATAAACCATCGAGGCGAAACCCGGGAAAATCTGAATGCCGGGGTGAGCCAATTCAATACGCATCATAACGGACAAGAAGCCGCCAAAAATCCCTGCGAAAATCGCAAAGATCAAATAGAGCGTGCCAATGTCTTTATGGTTGGTAGAAAACAACCATTTTTGCGCGAAAGTTGGCTTATGCGCATGATCATCATGTGAATGACCGTCGTGGGCGTCGTGTGCGTTATATCCGCTAGCCATTTGCCTCAATCCTCTTTTTCTAAACTTCTTGAACCGCGCGCGACTTATTTGGCAGCGACGTTGATATTTTTGTCCGCATCAATGGACGCGATAAGAGCCTTATAAGCGCCGGGCAAATCTGCCTTGGCCTGCGTTGCCCATGCGTCATACTTGGCTTGATCTACAACGCGAATAGCAATCGGCATTGCGGAATGGTCTTTGCCGCAGATCTCAGAACACTGACCATAATAAATGCCGACTTTATCCGCCATAAACCAAGTTTCATTCAAGCGGCCGGGCATCGCATCGATCTTAATGCCGAAAGGCTGCATTGCAAAGGCGTGGATCACATCATTGCCGGTCACTATCAGACGAACAACCGCGTTCACCGGCACAACCATTTCGTTGTCCACAGCCAATAGGTTTGGATAGGCTACCAAATCAGTTTTACCGGTCGCCGCGCGATCAGCATCTACAATCATACGCGATTCCATCGTGATGGCGTCTTTGCTTTGATACTCGTAACCCCAATACCACTGGTAACCAGTCGCCTTGATGGTCAAGCTGGCTTCCTTAGGAGGCGTAAACTGATAAGTAAGCAGCTGGAATGAAGGAACGGCCATCAGCAGCAGGACCAAAACCGGACCAAGTGTCCACATAATCTCAATCGCTGTGTTATGACTGGTCTTGGATGGAACAGGATTGTTCTTTTCAGAAAAGCGCCAGCCGACGTAAACTAAAAGGCCTAAAACGAACAAAGTGATAGGCACCACAAACCACAATGTGTAGTCAAAAAACCAACGGATTTGGGTCATCATGTCTGATGAACTGCCTTGCAAATCCAAACCCCAATTTTCGGCTTGGTTTGCGCCTGCAATTCCGGTCATCAAAAGTATGGCTGCTGCTGCCAAAATAGTCTTTTTCACGTCATGTCCCCCGAAGAATGGCTAAGATGTCATTCCATACGATTCGTGGCCCGATAAAGCGAGCCTTGTTCAGTCTCTCTCAAACCACAATCTGCGCCACGCCGCAAGAAATGCTAGAGCATATTAGATGCGGCAATTTCTCCCTTGAACATTATTTTTACAGTTCGGAAGGCCCGCAGACTTGAAACACACGGGAATATGACAAATCAGTTTTGATTTAAGCCTCACTGCCGCCGCAGTCTTTGCTACAAGCTCAGTTATTACAAATGTAGCTGTGCTCTTTCTTTTTTACCCATGGTGCGTCATTTTGAGCAGATTGATTCGAGGCGGAGTTACAATGAGAGCACTTTGGCAGCCCTTTTGCCGGTCAGTTTTGACATCATCCATCGCGGCATTGTCGCTGTCGTTTACCATTGTTGGGGGCGCGCATGCGCAAGCCCAGCAAAATGGTACGTTAAAATCCACCCATGGCGCATGGTCGATTTTGTGTGACACGCCTGCGGGTGCGAAGGTTGAACAATGCGCGATGGTGCAAAATGTTGTCGCGGAAGACCGGCCTGAGGTTGGACTTTCCGTGGTGGTGCTAAAAACCGCTGACAATAAAGCGAAAATTTTGCGCGTGCTGGCGCCGCTGGGTGTGCTGCTTCCCAATGGTTTGGGCCTGAACATTGATGGCAAAGATATGGGCCGTGCTTACTTCGTGCGCTGTTTTCAAGATGGTTGCTATGCCGAAGTTATTCTCGAAGATGTGCTGATTAAGGCGTTGCAGACCGGCTCCTCGGCGACATTTATTGTATTCCAAACTCCTGAAGAAGGCATTGGAATTCCTGTTGAGCTTAAGGGCTTTGCCGATGGCTTTAAGGCACTGCCGTAAAATTATCGTTTTGTAAGGCGCGGTGTTGCTACGTCCCGCTTGCACTTTAGTTAGACTTTCATGAACCGCATCATCCCGCTGATTTTGGCATTTGCTCTTTTTATGGAGCAAATTGACTCGACGGTTATTTCCACAGCGCTTCCGGCAATTGCCAGCGATATTGGCACAAGTCCCATCGCACTAAAATTAGCGCTGACGGCCTATCTGGTTTCTCTTGCGATTTTTATTCCCTTGAGTGGCTGGATGGCTGACCGGTATGGTGCCAAGCGGATATTCATTGCGGCAATTTCAGTCTTTATGGTCGGCTCGCTCGCCTGCGCGGCCGCAAATTCGCTGCTCTGGTTTGTGTTTGCCCGCTTTTTGCAAGGCATGGGCGGGGCGATGATGTCGCCCGTGGCGCGGCTTGTGCTCGTGCGGACAACGAAAAAGTCCGAACTAATCGGCGCGATGGCGTGGCTGACAATACCCGCCCTTGTGGGGCCACTGATAGGGCCGCCGCTGGGCGGATTTATCACTACCTATTTTACATGGCATTGGATTTTCTTGATCAATATTCCCATCGGGATTGCTGGTATCGCCGCGACGCTGCTGTTTTTGCCATCGCTGCAAACCTATGATGCGGGGCCATTTGATCTGCGCGGATTGATTTTGACCGGCATTGCGGCGGCGGGCATTGTGTTTGGACTGTCGGTGATTAGCCTGCCGGCGCTGCCACCAAGCGTGGGTTTGTCGGCGATTGCGGTGGGCGTGCTGTCGGCGTTTGCTTATGTCTATCATGCCAAGCGCACCCCTGCCCCCGTGCTGCGGCTATCCGTTCTCGCCAATCCGGTGCTGCGTGCCACGATTATTGGCGGCTCGCTGTTTCGCATTGGCAT
>JANPBE010000450.1:0-1678 GCA_031430295.1 Phyllobacterium sp. | reverse complement strand
TGGCGACATAGTGATGTTCGATATTGCCGAAGGCATTCCGCAGGGCAAGTCGCTGGACCTGTCGCAGTCGTCCACCATTGATGGCTTTGATAGCCGCATCGTGGGCGTGAACGATTATAAAGGCATTGAAGGCGCGGATGTCTGCATCGTCACCGCCGGTGTGGCCCGCAAGCCCGGCATGAGCCGTGATGATTTACTTGGCATCAATTTGAAGGTTATGGAGCAGGTTGGCGCGGGCATTAAGAAATATGCACCGAAGTCATTTGTTATCTGCATTACCAACCCGCTGGACGCGATGGTCTGGGCGCTGCAAAAGTTCTCCGGTATGCCAAAGAACATGGTTGTCGGCATGG
The DNA here is from genome assembly GCA_031430295.1 of Phyllobacterium sp. Taxonomy (GTDB): domain Bacteria; phylum Pseudomonadota; class Alphaproteobacteria; order Rhizobiales; family Rhizobiaceae; genus JANMEX01. The sequence continues at coordinate 1,325 of JANPBE010000450.1, read as the reverse complement.
CGGGCGTGTTGGATTCTGCTCGTTTCAAATATTTCTTGGCAGAAGAGTTCAAAGTATCAGTTGAGGATATCTCCGCCATGACGCTCGGCGGTCACGGCGATGACATGGTGCCGATGATCCGCTATTCGACCGTAGCGGGCATTCCCATTCCTGACCTCATCAAAATGGGCTGGACATCAAAAGAAAAAATAGACGCCATCGTTGAGCGCACCCGCAAGGGCGGCGGCGAAATCGTTGGCTTGCTCAAAACCGGCTCGGCCTATTATGCGCCAGCCTCATCCGCAATCCAAATGGCCGAGTCCTACCTCAAGGACAAAAAGCGCGTGTTACCGTGCGCGGCCTATCTCAACGGCCAGTATGGCGTGAAGGATATGTATGTTGGCGTGCCAACAGTCATCGGCGCGGGCGGTGTTGAACGCATCATCGAAATTGACATGAACAAGGCCGAGCAGAAGCTATTGGAAAAATCAGTCGCCTCCGTCGCCAGCCTTTGCGAGGCCTGCATCACCATCGCGCCAAACTTGAAGAAGTAAGCCCAAACCTGAGAAGTGACCAATGAACATTCATGAATATCAGGCGAAAGCCGTGCTGAAAGAATATGGCGTGCCGGTGTCGGCAGGCTATGCCGCGCTGACAGTGGAAGAAGCGGTCGCCGGTGCCAAGCAATTGCCCGGACCGCTTTATGTGGTCAAAAGCCAAATCCATGCGGGTGGTCGCGGTAAGGGCAAGTTCAAAGAGCTTGGCGCGGATGCCAAAGGCGGCGTTCGTCTGGCATTCTCGATTGCCGAGGTTGAATCTCATGCCAAGGAAATGCTCGGCAACACGCTGGTCACTATCCAGACAGGTGAGGCTGGCAAGCAGGTCAATCGTCTCTATATTGAGGACGGTTCGGACATTGAAAAAGAATTTTACATGTCTCTCTTGGTGGACCGCGAAACCTCCAAGGTTGCATTTGTGGTCTCGACCGAAGGCGGCATGGATATCGAGGCTGTGGCGCATGATACGCCAGAGAAAATCATCACATTTAGTGTGGACCCCGCGACTGGCTTTATGCCGCATCACGGCCGCACCATTGCCAAGGCGCTGAACTTATCTGGCGACCAAGCCAAGCAAGCAGCGAAAATTGCTTCGCAGTTTTACAAAGCTTTCGTTGATAAAGACATGGCGATGCTGGAGGTAAACCCGCTCATCATCACCAAGGCTGGCAATGTGCATTGTCTGGATGCCAAGGTGAATTTCGATAGCAACGCGCTGTTCCGTCATCCGGAAATCGTCGCACTGCGCGATGAATCGGAAGAAGACGCCAAGGAAATCGAAGCGTCGAA
>JANPBE010000449.1:0-1578 GCA_031430295.1 Phyllobacterium sp. | reverse complement strand
GCCTTCTGGAAGCGCAGATTGAACTGCTCCTTCTTAAGGCTACCCAGCTGATCACCCAACTGGTCTGCGGTCATTGCCTTTACGTCTGAAGATTTCATGGCGCTCTCCTTATTCAGCAATACGCTGTACGAAACGTGTGCGAACCGAAAGTTTCGCCGCACCGAGGCGCAATGCCTCGCGAGCGATTTCTTCCGAAACACCACCAATTTCGAACATGATGCGGCCCGGTTGTACCCGCGCTGCCCAATATTCACTAGAGCCCTTGCCCTTACCCATACGCTCTTCAGTCGGCTTTTTCGACACAGGCAAATCCGGGAAAATACGGATCCACACACGGCCGGCACGCTTCATTTGACGCGTAATCGCACGGCGGGCAGCTTCGATTTGACGAGCGTTAACCCGATCAGGTTCCAAAGCCTTCAGACCGAATTCGCCGAAATCCAAGTTCGTGCCACCCTTGGCAGTGCCATGGATGCGACCCTTGAATTGCTTGCGAAACTTGGTGCGTTTCGGTGACAACATTTTAATTCACTCCAAATTCCAATGGTCAGGCGTGTTCGCGACGACGCGAATTATTGCCCTGAGCATCACCCTCAACAGCACGACGTTCTGATGCCATTGGGTCATGCTCAAGGATTTCGCCCTTGAATACCCAAACCTTGACACCGCAGATGCCATACGCTGTCGATGCTTCCGCACGACCGTAATCAATATCAGCGCGCAATGTGTGTAACGGAACGCGACCTTCGCGATACCATTCCATACGCGCAATTTCCGCGCCGCCCAAACGACCGCCGCAGTTAATACGAATGCCTTCTGCACCAAGACGCATAGCTGACTGAACAGCACGCTTCATGGCACGACGGAACGCAACACGACGCTCCAATTGTTGAGCAATCGACTGAGCGATCAAGATTGCATCAATTTCTGGCTTACGAACTTCAACAATGTTGAGGCTAGTATCAGCATTTGTCATATCTGCAAGGCGTTTACGAAGCTTTTCGATATCCGCGCCTTTTTTACCGATAATCAGGCCTGGACGCGCAGCATGAATAGAAACGCGGCACTTCTTGTGAGGGCGCTCGATGACGACCTTCGAAATACCAGCCTGCTTCAATTCAGACATAAGCATGTCGCGCATCTTCAAATCTTGATGAAGAAGAACGCCATATTCGCCAGTGTTGGCGTACCAACGGCTATCCCAAGTGCGGTTAATGCCGAGGCGAAAACCAATTGGATTAATCTTCTGACCCATTATGCGGCCTCCCCTTTGGCGGCAACTTCGCGCACGACAATGGTCAAATGTGAAAACGGCTTCTCGACACGGCTTGCACGACCGCGACCGCGAGCATGGAAACGCTTCATGACAATTGACTTGCCAACAAAGGCTTCAGCAACAATCAGCGAATCTACATCGAGACTGTGGTTGTTCTCTGCGTTAGCAATCGCAGATTCAAGTGTTTTCTTCACAGTGTCGGAAATACGCTTGCGTGAGAAAGTCAGGTCAGCAAGTGCTGCCGAAACCTTCTTACCACGGATCATCGCGGCAACGAGATTGAGATTCTGCGGACTAACCCG
>JANPBE010000448.1:0-2036 GCA_031430295.1 Phyllobacterium sp. | reverse complement strand
AAGCTGCATACCAATCCAAGAGCCGAAAGAATAGCCTGCAACCCAGCAAGATTTGGAATCCGGGTTGATGGACTGTACCCAATCGAGCGCACCAGCGGCATCTGCCAGCTCGCCCGCACCATGGTCAAACTCACCCTGACTTCGGCCTATGCCTCTGAAATTAAAGCGTAAAGTAGTGAAACCACGCTGCTGGAACATGTAAAAAAGATCATAGATTATCTTGTTATTCATCGTGCCGCCGAACTGCGGATGGGGATGAAGGATCATGGCAATTGGCGCACCTTTGATGGCGGATTGCTGGTAGCGACCTTCGAGACGGCCATCGGGACCGTTGAAAATAATTTCGGGCATAGTTACTCCACTTAAATTTGCCAGCCTTGACGGGCAGGGCTGCAAGTCATAGAACCAATGCATTAGAACCATTCAAATGTAGTAAATGGACTTGCTGGTTTTTATCTGCGCCTCCATAGGCTATAAGTGGTTCAAAATTCAAGGAAATTGCGCTTCGAGAAATTGCGGAAAACGGATATAATGTTCAACAGCAAACGTACCTATTTGGACTGTAACGCCACGCATCCGCTGCTGCCGGAAGCGCGCGCGGCTATGGTTCAAGCTTTTGATATTGCTGGGAATCCTTCGTCGGTTCATGGCGAAGGACGTAAGGCACGAGCGGTCATTGACGCGGCAAGACGCGATGTGGCGGCGCTGGTGGGTGCCCAGCCGGAGCATGTTATTTTTACATCCGGTGCTACTGAAGCGGCTTCTTATGTGCTTACACCTCATTGGCAGATGGGCCGTGCGGCTCTGACGTTTAGTCACCTCTATGTGTCTAGCACTGAGCATACGTGCGTACTTGCAGGTGGGCGCTTTCCTATTGATTCCATTACGCTTTTACCGGTGACGTATTCGGGCGAACTGGCTTTGGACGGACTTGTTGAGGCATTGGCTGCCCATGATAAGGCGCTTGGTTTGCCGCTGGTGGCGGTGCAGATGGCCAATAATGAGACCGGCGTTATCCAACCAATCCAAGCGATTGCGGCCATTGTTGCGGCGCATGGCGGGGTGTTGGTGGTGGATGCGGTGCAGAGCGTTGGCCGAATAAATGTAGATATTACAAAGGCTTGTGGTGATTTTTTGATTGTCTCAAGCCATAAAATTGGCGGACCCAAAGGTGCAGGCGCGCTGATTTGTGTTTCGGATTTGATGATGCCGAGGACGCTTATTCGCGGCGGGGGTCAAGAAAAGGGCCATCGTGCTGGAACAGAAGCCGTACCTGCCATTGCTGGATTTGGCGCGGCGGCGATGGCTGCACGGCTGCGTTTGGAACGGGCTGGCGAGATGTTGGAAAAGCGCCAGTGCATTGAAGAGTTGATTTTGGAATGCGATTCAAGCGCTATCATTTATGGCGTTAATGCCAGTGAACGCCTTGTAAACACTGTGTTTTTCTCGTTTCCGGGACTGAAAGCTGAAACGGCGCAGATTGCTTTTGACCTATCGGGCATAGCGCTTTCGGCGGGTTCGGCGTGCTCCTCGGGGCGGGTTGGGCCAAGCCATGTGCTCAAAGCGATGGGGTTTGGCAACAATGATGGTGCGCTGCGGGTCTCGGTTTGTTTAGAGACGAGCGACGAGGACATTGAGGCATTTGGAAAGGCCTTGCGTGAGTTTGCGGCGCGGCGAACGGGTGCGTCAAAGGCGGCGTGAACCGTGGTCGGCGATTGGTCGTAAAGTGGTAAGAGATGATACGGAAGGCGTACGGAATAGATGCGCGGAGCGCCCAGAATGCGATCAGGATCGATGCGGACCCCGATCGGAGTGAATTAGGCCAAAAAGTGACGCCGTGAAGGTAGATTTTTTGGGTTGAAGTGATTAGATAAGGGATACATTCGCCGCATGATGGCGAGCTCCCATAACGACTACCGGACCTTGAATCCGGAGAGCCAGGAGAAGACCAGATGGCTGCTGTGCAGGAAACCATCGATCAAGTCGCGTTGATTGACGTTGATCAATACAAGTATGGTTTTGAAACCATCATCGAA
>JANPBE010000447.1:0-2775 GCA_031430295.1 Phyllobacterium sp. | reverse complement strand
CTTAGTGTAGGTTCGTGCGCGACAATGAATTGCAGGACGCCTGCAAGAAACGCCGGCTCCTGCGCCGCTTCACGAATTTGCGAGGCATCAATGCCGGAAAGGTCGAGAAAGCGGCGCATTAGCGTTTCATCGCCCGCAAGCCAGACCAGCGCGTTGATTGCCATCTCTTCGGGAGCCACTTTATCCGGTTTCAGTGCCATGTTTATGAGTCCTGTCAGTGATTATTTGTTCAATCGTTCCCTTGTTCTTTGCGTTTCGTCAATCAAATCCATTTATAACTGCACCGGTAATAGGTTGTTTTCCGACGAAAACAGACCTCAGGAAAGGATGACATGGCAAAGCGCGTCATGATCGTTGAAGATAATGAGCTGAATATGAAGCTCTTCAAAGACCTGATCGAAGCATCGGGCTATGAAACGATTCGCACCCGTAACGGGCTCGAAGCGCTCGACCTTGCGCGTTTGCACAAGCCGGATTTGATCCTCATGGACATTCAGTTGCCGGAAGTTTCCGGACTTGAAGTGACCAAATGGATCAAAGATGACGATAAATTGCATCGCATCCCCATTATTGCCGTCACCGCATTTGCCATGAAGGGTGATGAGGAGCGCATTCGTCAGGGCGGCTGCGAGGCCTATATTTCCAAGCCCATATCAGTTTCGAAATTTGTTGAGACGATCAAATCCTATCTCGGCGACGCCTGAGATAGAGGGAGCTAACGTATGACCGCGAAAATTTTGGTAGTTGATGATATTCCGGCAAACGTGAAACTGCTGCAAGCGCGGCTGACTGCGGAATATTTTGAGGTTGTGACGGCAACCAATGGTCCTGATGCGCTGGCAATCTGCGAACAGGGCGGCATTGATCTGATTTTGCTCGATATTATGATGCCGGGCATGGATGGCTTTGAGGTTTGCACACGCCTGAAGGCTGACCCAGCAACGCAGCATGTCCCTGTTGTTATGGTCACAGCGTTGGACCAGCCTGCCGACCGTATTCGCGGGTTAACGGCAGGCGCCGATGATTTTTTAACAAAGCCTGTCAATGATTTAGCGCTGATGTCTCGCGTAAAGAGTCTTGTGCGCTTGAAGACACTGACTGATGAATTACGGCTTCGTGCTGCCACGACACGAGCGATTGGCATTGATGAATTGCTCAGCGGCAAGCTGGGCGAGGCGCAAGGCAAGGCGCGGCTGCTTATCATCGACGAGCGCCAATCATCCGCCGAGCGTATTGCCAAGGCGCTTGTGGGCGAGTTTCTCGTCGATATGACGCAAGACCCGCAGGCTGGCTTTTTCCAAGCTGTTGAAAAGAATTACGACTGCGTTTTGATTACCACTGCCTTTGCCAATTTTGATCCGTTGCGCATTTGCTCGCAACTGCGCTCGCTTGATCGCACACGCTTTTTGCCGATTTTGCTCATTGCGGAGCCTGGCGAAGATGATCGCATTATGCGCGGGCTTGAACTTGGCGTGAATGATTTTGTCGTGCGCCCTGTGGACCCGCAAGAACTAGTTGCCCGTTTGCGCACGCAGGTGCGCCGCAAGCGCTTCAATGAGGCTTTGCGCCAAAGTGTGGTGCAGACCATTGAAATGGCGGTCACAGATGGCCTCACAGGGCTGCATAACCGCCGCTATATGGATAATCATATGCAGAGCCTGTTTGACCGCGCCACGCAGCGCAAGCGGCCTTTGTCGTTCATGATGACAGACATCGACAAGTTCAAAACCATCAATGATACGTTCGGCCATGATGGCGGGGATGATGTGTTGCGCGAGTTTGCCTTGCGTTTGCGCCGCCAAGTGCGCGGTGCGGATTTGGTGTGCCGCTACGGCGGCGAAGAGTTTGTGGTGGTGATGCCAGATACCGATGCCGACGTGGCTGCCAGAGTTGCTGAGCGTGTGCGCGCAGCCATTGAGAGCGAGCCGTTCGTGGTCAATGGCGGGCGTTCAATCAGCGTGACAACATCAGTTGGCGTTTCGACATTGCTACCGGGGCTGGATGGCGTCGCGGATTTGATGAAGCGTGCGGACAGGGGCCTCTATGAGGCAAAAAATGGCGGGCGCAACCGCGTTGTCCAACTCGCGGCCTAGTAACAAACGCTCGCAACCAATTGATTCTTGTCCGGAATTTTTATTCGTAAATTAGCAGTTGCTTTTTTCTGACTTTGGGTCACAATATTTTTCTGTGCTCCAGCGCGTAGCGTATTCCTGTGAGCGCGGTGCCCCCATGATGCTCAGGTCCGCCGCATCTCCTGGGTCGTGGGGACTCGTCGGCCGGTGTGGTATTTCCCCGCGTGGAAGTCTCGTAACGAGTATGCCTACCGGCCGACCCCAATTTTCGAGAAGTCGTTTGAAAAGCTGTAGTGATTGCCAACTGAAGCGGTTTTCTACCTGCTAAACTCCAGACACAAAAAAGCCGCCTCAAACGGGCGGCCATTTTATCAGAATGCCAAGACCAAATTACTTAATCTTCACTTCCTTGAAATCAACGTGCTTGCGTACCATTGGATCGTACTTACGCTTGAGCATCTTTTCCGTATAGGTACGGCTGTTCTTTGTCGTTACATAGAAGAAACCAGTATCAGCTGTCGAAATCAGCTTGATTTTGATGGTCGTTGCCTTGGCCATTTTATTTGTCCTGTCTTGCCGGATTTAACCGCGTCATATTAAACGCAACAGACCGGCGGTTACCGGCTTTACGAATTTGGCCGGAAACTACGGATTGTCGAGAGAATGTCAACCCCGCTTGTTGGTGAAGATGGTCCTTGTGAGG
>JANPBE010000446.1:0-1824 GCA_031430295.1 Phyllobacterium sp. | reverse complement strand
CAAAAGCGCACCAGCGCGGTAATTTCTCATATAGAACAATTGTGTAAGACCACTGGGCGCAAGATGATGGTGCGTCTTGTGAAGGGGGCTTACTGGGATACGGAGGTGAAACGGGCGCAAGAACGCGGCATGGATGGCTATCCGGTTTTCACGCGGAAGGCAGCTACAGATGCCTCATACATGGCCTGCGCAAAGCAACTGCTAGATGCAAGAAATGTGATATTTCCGCAGTTTGCTACCCATAATGCGCTGACTGTGGCGACGATTATTGAGATGGCGGGGGCTGATCGGACGGGGTTTGAATTCCAACGGCTGCATGGCATGGGCGAATCCCTGTTCAAAAATGTTACCGAGGGCACGGACAAAATTGCTTGCCGTATCTATGCGCCGGTGGGCGGATATCGTGATTTGCTGGCCTATTTGGTGCGGCGTTTGCTGGAAAACGGGGCAAATTCTTCGTTTGTTTCTGTGGTGGGTGACACCAATATTCCCGTTAAAAATCTGTTGGTTAGGCCCTCTGAGATACTCAATGACGGCAAGGGATATGCCAATCCAAACATTCCGCAGCCTGCCAATATTTACCCCGACCGTGTGAACTCCAAGGGCGTAGATTTTGGTGATCGCGTTGTGCTGGCAGGGCTGCTGAAGGGTATCGAAAGGGCGGCGATTACCATCAATGCCGTGCCTCTCATTGCGGGCGTCAAACCCTCTGGTAACTCTGAACCAGTGCTGTCGCCAGTCGATCGGAAAGTGGTCGGCAACTGCACGAACATGATACGGGAAGAGGTCGGAAAGGGTGTGGAAACCGCACGGAAGGGCTTTGCCAACTGGTCGAGGGTGACGCCTGTGGATCGCGCCGTGATTTTGGAAAAGGCGGCGGACCTGCTTGAAGCCAACCGCGACAAGTTTTTGTGGCTGCTGTCGCGCGAGGCGGGCAAGACGCTGGATGACGGTGTTTCCGAAATTCGCGAGGCGGTGGATTTCTGCCGCTACTATGCGCGCCAAGGCGTGATCTCGTTTGGCGAAGATTTGGTGCTGCCAGGTCCTACAGGCGAGGACAATAAATTGCGCCATCGTGGTCGCGGCGTGTTCGTTTGCATCTCGCCTTGGAATTTCCCGCTGGCGATTTTTGCGGGCCAAGTGACGGCAGCGCTCGCTGCTGGCAATGCGGTTATTGCCAAGCCGGCCGAGCAAACGCCGCTGGTGGCATTTGAAATGATTAAGCTGTTGCATCAGGCAGGCGTGCCAGCGGAGGCGCTGCTGTTCATGCCGGGCGATGGCAAGATCGGCGCGGCGCTGACGAGCCATCCTAAAATCGACGGCGTGTGCTTCACAGGCTCCACTGAAACCGCGTGGGCGATCAACCGCACGCTGGCGGCGAAGAACGGACCCATTGTGCCGCTGATTGCTGAGACCGGCGGGCTGAACGCCATGATCGTGGATGCGACCGCGCTGCCGGAGCAGGTGGCGGACGATGTCGTGTCATCCGCCTTCCGCTCGGCTGGCCAGCGCTGCTCGGCGCTGCGGCTTTTGTTCGTGCAAGAGGATGTGGCCGACCGGATGCTGACCATGATTGAGGGCGCGGCGCGCGAACTTAACATTGGTGATCCAAGTCTTACCAATACGGATATTGGCCCGGTCATTGATGCTGACCAGCTGGCGATGCTGAACGGCAATGTGGCTGATATGCGCAAAACGCAAACCGTGCGCTATGCAGGGCAAGCGCCGACAACAGGGCATTTCTTCGGGCCGCATATTGTGGAACTGAAAAGCGCTGAGGCGCTGACACGCGAAATCTTTGGGCCGATTTTGCACGTGGTTCGC
>JANPBE010000445.1:0-2660 GCA_031430295.1 Phyllobacterium sp. | reverse complement strand
CAACGGCCTCCGGCTCATCATTGTCCTCATCGGCGCGGAATGAACCGGCGATGGCATCCAAAATATCCGCAGGCGTCACAATTCCCTCAAAGTGGCCGTACTCATCATGCACCAGGGCCATTGGCACGGTGGCATTGCGCAGAGTTTGCAACACATCCAGCGCCTCGGAAATATCCGGCACAACAGGGGCTTGCCGCACAAAATCACGGATTTTCAGCGGCTTACGCTTGATCAACGGCGATAAAAGCTCCCGCACTTGGATAACGCCAATAATCGAATCCGGCGTGCCGTCTCCCGCTGGCAAGCGCGAGTGCTCGGTGGTTTCAAGTTTCGCCCAGATTTCTTTCTCGTCCAGCGTCACATCCAGCCATTCAATGTCGCCGCGCGGCGTCATCACGGCGCGAACGGCGCGCTCGCCAAGGCGCAGCACGCCCGCAATCATGGCGCGTTCATCCGCCTCAATCACGCCGGATGTATGGGCCTCTGCCACCAGCGATTTGATCTCTTCTTCCGTCACCGCATTGTCGGGTGCGGTATTCATGCCAAAAAGCCGGAAAATGACGCGGGTGGAAACTTCAAGAAACCACACAATTGGCGCGCCAACTTTTGAGATAACCACCATTATGGGAGCGGTAGCGCAGGCAATACCCTCAGCGTCCCTTAGCGCCAACTGCTTGGGCACCAACTCACCAATCACCACCGACAAATAGGTAATAAAGCTGATTACCGCGATATAGCCTGCAATCGGGGCAAAGCGGATAGGCACGCCTTGCGCCAAAAGCCAGCCACTGACATCATCCGCCATCGCCGCACCGGAATAAGCGCCCGCGACAATCCCAATCAAAGTGATGCCCACTTGTGTGGTGGAGAGCAGTTTTCCGGGGTTGTCGGAAAGCGCAAGCGCGGTCTTAGCGCCGCGCACGCCATCATCCACCATAACTTTTAAGCGGGTGCGCCGCGCGGAAACGATAGCGAGTTCAGAAAGCGCAAACAGGCCGTTGAGCAGAATGAGCATTAGTACGACGATAAGTTCGGTCAAATATATGGCCGCACGTATTCAAACGCCGGTCCTTCCGTTTCATGTGGCCTTAAAATGCGGGTTTCGCGGGCAAAGGTCAACAGGGGGATTTCCCTTGCCTTAACGCACCAGCTTGGAAACCAGCTGCGCGGTGTAATCCACCATCGGCACAATGCGCCCATAGTTAAGCCGCGTCGGGCCAATCACGCCAACAGCGCCAATAATGCGCTCCTGCGCATCGCGCAGCGGCGAGACCACCACGGACGAGCCGGACAGTGAAAACAGGCGGTTTTCCGCACCGATGAATATGCGCACGCCGGAACCGGCCTCGGCCATATCCAACAGTTGCAGCAATCCCTTTTTGCTCTCAAGCTCATCAAACAGCAGTTTCAAGCGCTCCATATCCTGCGCCTCGCCGATGCCATCCAAAAGATTGGCGCGGCCCCGCACGATGAGATGTGCCGGTTCGCCATTCTCGCTGCCGCTCCACACCGCCAAACCTTTTTCTACGAGGTTCCGGCTCATAACGTCCAATATCTGGCGGGTCTCGTTCATGAGGCGGTTCACCTCGAACTTGGCCTCGTTGAGCGTTTTGCCAGACACATGCGCGTTGAGAAAGTTGGACGCCTCCTGCAATTGCGAAGGCGTGACACCGGCAGGCAAATCCACCACGCGGTTTTCCACATCGCCCGATTGCGAGACCAGAATCACCAAGGCTTTCAGCGGGTCCAGCCGCACAAACTCGATGTGCTTGAGTGCATTTTCATGCTTTGTCGCCAAAACCAGACCTGCCCCGCGAGACAGGCCGGACAGCATCTCGCCAGCCTCATTCAAAATCTGATCGACAGGGCGGCCATCGCCCGATGCTTTTATTGTGGCGTCAATTAAATTGCGCTCGTCCGCGCCAAGCCCGCCGACTTCCATAAAGCCATCAACAAAAAAGCGCAGGCCCAGATGCGTTGGCATCCGCCCGGCGGAAACATGCGGCGCGTAGATGAGGCCAAGTTGCTCAAGGTCCGACATCACATTGCGGATGGTGGCTGGCGATAGCGAAACCGGTAACAGCCGCGAAAGATTGCGCGAGCCAACCGGATCCCCCTCGTTCAAATAGCTCTCTACAATGGTGCGGAAAATATCACGCGCCCGCTGGTCGAGCGACAGCGGCGAGGACGGCAGCGCGGAATGTAAGAGATTGAGGTTTTTGAGCGTCATGAGACATATATAGGCGGCAAACGCGGCCCTTTCCAAGTGGCACGCCCCGCTTTTCCTTTGCCTAATCGTTTGTGTGCCGATAGAAGCGCGAAACAGTTGAGAAAAGGAATATTCCATGGGACGTCCATCAGGCCGCGCTTTTGATGAAATGCGCAAAGTGACATTTGAAACCGGCGTTTCCAAACACGCAGAAGGCTCATGCCTCGTGCGCTTTGGCGACACCCATGTTTTGTGCACCGCTTCGCTCTTGGAAAAAGTACCGGGCTGGATGCGCAATTCCGGCAAGGGTTGGGTAACGGCAGAATATGGCATGTTGCCGCGCTCCACCGGCGAGCGCATGGGCCGCGAGGCCGCATCCGGCAAGCAGGGCGGCCGCACCTTGGAAATTCAACGCCTTATCGCACGCTCACTACGTGCTGTTGTTAATCTC
>JANPBE010000444.1:0-3828 GCA_031430295.1 Phyllobacterium sp. | reverse complement strand
AACCAGACACCGTTTTATGGCGAGTCCGGCGGTCAGCAAGGCGATACTGGTATTATCACCGGTGACGGTTTTAAGGCGCAGGTGCGTGATACGCTTCGCAAGGGCGAGGGTGTGTTCGTGCATATGGCCACCATTAGCGAGGGTACCGTGAAAGTCGGCGCGGCGGCGGAGCTCTGCGTTGATACCACCCGCCGCTCGCGCTTGCGTGCCAATCATTCGGCGACACATTTGTTGCATGAAGCGCTTCGCCATGTGCTCGGAACACACGTTGCCCAAAAAGGCTCGCTTGTGGCACAGGATCGCCTGCGCTTTGACTTCTCCCATCCCAAGCCTATCAGTGATGCTGAGCTGGCTCAGGTTGAGCAAATGGCCAACGAGATTATCGTGCAAAATACACCTGTTGTTACGCGGCTGATGGCGGTGGATGATGCAATTGCGGAAGGCGCGATGGCGCTTTTTGGCGAAAAGTACGGTGATGAAGTGCGTGTTGTTTCCATGGGCTCGGCAATTCATGGCGATAAGGTCGGAAAGTCTTACTCAACAGAATTATGTGGCGGCACGCATGTCCGCCAAACAGGCGATATTGGCTTGGTGCGCATTCTTGCCGACAGCGCCGTTGCTTCCGGCGTTCGTCGTTTGGAAGCGGTGACGGCTGGCGATGCCCGCGCTTATTTTGATGAGCAGGACCGGCGCATGAAGGCGCTGGCGGCAACGTTGAAAACGACGCCCGGCGAGGTTTTTGCCCGTGTCGAAGCGCTGATGGATGAGCGCAAGAAGCTGGATCGCGAACTTACGGATGCTCGCAAGGCCCTTGCACTTGGCGGTGGCGCAGCTGGCGGTGGTGAAGCCGAACAAGTTGCAGGCGTCAAATTTATTGGGCGGGTTGTCACCGGCGTTCAGCCAAAAGACCTGAAACCTCTGGCCGATGATGCCAAGAAGTCAATCGGCTCTGGAGTTGTGGTGTTCATCGGTGTTGCGGAGGATGGGAAAGCCAGCGCAGTTGTCGGCGTTACTGATGACTTGACCGTCAAGTTCTCCGCTGTTGATTTGGTTCGTGTTGCTTCATCCGCGCTTGGCGGCGCAGGTGGCGGCGGACGGGCCGATATGGCGCAAGCAGGTGGACCTGAGGGCGCCAAAGCTGCGGCTGCGCTTGACGCGGTCAAGGCTGCAATGTCTTCGTGATTTTAGGTGGGGTGCTCTCGAAAGAGACGCCCCATTTCCGATGCCTATAGTGAGGGGGGCTGGAGACCGGAAAGTGGGGCGATATGCCTTTACGGCACATAATAAATATCTAATATAATAATTTATAAAAAGCTAATTTAATTTACTTTTGTTATTAAAAATGCGCGCCCTGCGTATATCCGTGGTTCGTCTCGTCGTCATAAATCTTGTCTTGGTTAGCCCATTTGGCGACGATATCTTGCGAGTCAGCCGAGCAATTGGCGTCTTCAACCTCTTGCGCGGCGTTTTGTCCATTTTCGGCGTGGCCTAATTCGTGGGTTTTTAGCGCGTCCATCATCCCATCCCAACTATCGATCACGTCTTGTTCGGCGTCCTCGCGGTCCACCCATTCGGGATAAGTGTAGGTCACATCCACTGAAACCGTACAATCGCCGGTCCAATTCACCACCCATTTTGTATAGGCCCAGCTACCTTGCGGGCCAAGTTCACTCATTTGCTCAGCTAAAGCGTCGGTGCTTGCGCCGCTGATTTCATAGGTGATTGTTTCTTCGTTTTCGATTGGTTCGGCGTGGCTCGCGACAGGGAGCAGGGTGAAAAGTAGCGCAATGCAAAACCTGCTGCCATTTATGTGCTTAGCCATTGTGCCGCTCCTACGGTTACTTTCGTTGATAAACCAAAGCGCCACTTTGCTCGCCGATTTTCTCATAGAGTTCACGTGCGGTTTCGTTGGTAAAATCTGTTTGCCAATAGACTTTTTTGGAGCCGATTGCATCTGCATGAGCATAGACTGCCTCGATGAGTGCGCGTCCTGCGCCACTGTTGCGGATTGTGCCGTCAACATAGAGGTCTTCGAGATAAACATAAGGCGCGGCGGACCAGCTGGAGCCATGCTCCAGTGCGTGGCAAATGCCGATAACTTTGCCGTCCAAAACAGCGCACCAGCCGTGTATGGATTTATCCTCCAACAGCCGCGCCCATGTCAGCGCGGTCATTTCGTCGGATAAAGTTGCCTTGTAAAAGGTCAGATAGCCTTGCCACAAGGAGGCCCAAGCGGCGTGATCGCCCGCGCTTAATTTACGAACAATCACGCCGCTCGATGTCATTTAGGCAGCCATCGCGAGTTTCAGGTTTTCATCAATCTTGTCGAGGAAACCTGATGTGGACAGCCATGGTTGATCGGGTCCGATAAGCAGGGCTAAGTCTTTGGTCATAAAGCCGGACTCGACCGTTGCCACGCAGACTTTTTCAAGTGTGAGCGCAAAGCGTGCCAATTCCTTATTGTCGTCCAGCTTCGCGCGATGCGCGAGGCCGCGCGTCCATGCAAAGATAGAGGCGATGGAATTGGTGGATGTTTCTTCGCCCTTCTGGTGCTGGCGATAATGGCGCGTAACTGTGCCGTGTGCTGCTTCTGCTTCAACTGTCTGGCCATCTGGCGTCATCAAAACGGATGTCATCAGGCCGAGTGAGCCGAAGCCCTGTGCCACGATGTCGGACTGCACGTCGCCGTCATAGTTCTTGCACGCCCACACATAGCCGCCGGACCACTTAAGTGCTGATGCCACCATGTCGTCGATGAGGCGATGCTCGTATGTGATTTTCTTCGCCTTGAATTCTTCAGCAAATTCCGCATTGAACACTTCTTCAAAGATGTCCTTGAAACGGCCGTCATAGGCTTTCAAAATTGTGTTCTTGGTGGAGAGATAGACGGGCAGGCCGCGCTGCAAGCCGTAGTTTAGCGAGGCGCGGGCGAATTCGCGGATGCTTTCGTCCACATTATACATGGCCATCGCCACGCCAGCGCTCGGCGCATCGTACACTTCATGCTCGATGGTTTTGCCATCTTCGCCAACGAATTTAATCGACAGCTTGCCTTTGCCGGGAAAGCGGAAGTCGGTTGCTTTATATTGATCGCCGAACGCATGGCGGCCAACGATGATTGGCTTGGTCCAGCCCGGTACGAGGCGCGGCACGTTGGTGCAGATAATTGGCTCACGGAAAATCACGCCGCCCAGAATGTTGCGGATGGTGCCGTTTGGCGACTTCCACATCTTCTTGAGCTTGAATTCTTCAACACGCTGCTCGTCGGGCGTAATCGTCGCGCATTTGATGCCAACGCCATGCTTTTTGATGGCGTGCGCCGCATCAATCGTCACTTGGTCGTTCGTGGCGTCGCGGTTTTCAACGCTGAGGTCATAATATTCAATATCGAGATCAAGGTAGGGGTGGATGAGCTTCTGCTTGATGAAGTCCCAGATGATCCGGGTCATTTCATCGCCGTCTAGAACAACGACCGGGTTTGCTACCTTGATTTTTTGCATGGATTTTACCTTCAGAGTGGGATGGATTGAGCGAGGCTATAGCACCGGATTTTACATAGGCAAAGAGATGGCACGAGTTTTGTAGTGATTTGATTTGCCTCAGCGAATATGCAGGTGAATAAGGTCAGTTAATATTCAATGAGTATAAGTTTTACATGCAAGACATTGGTATCATATCTTTGCGTAAGTCGCTCCACTCATTGGCAAAAAGCGGGGATGCTGATGCGCAATATCGACTTGCTTGCAGCTATGATTTTGAGGTGCCAAGAAATCGTAAGGCCGCAATTGCTTTGTATATTCGCAGCGCAGACGCAGGTCATCGAGACGC
>JANPBE010000443.1:0-5120 GCA_031430295.1 Phyllobacterium sp. | reverse complement strand
CAGCACTGCATATGCAAGTATCAGGAACGATGCTCCAAGCATTTTGCGATGACATGCTGCGCGAGTTGCAGCCGCAATGGGATAAATATGCCGAATTAGAAGCCTGGCGGAAAGATCCCTAAAACCGGCTCACCAAACTCGCGTCCACTACCCGCATCTGCACCGTTCGCCGTCCATTAAAATGGTTCACCGAAAGCGTGCCCGCGACGTGAATAATATTGCCCACTTGTTGATACAAAAAGTCACCCAGCGGGGTGCCTTCGGCGCGAAACGCGATGGCTTGTATCGAGCTTTTATCGAGCGCGGTCAGCGTCATCGACACATGGCCTTTGCCAACGATACGGGCGTGGGCGAGGCGGTGGCTGGGCAGCACCAGCATCGGCGCGGGGTTGCCGGAGCCGTAGGGCCCCGCGCTTTCCATCTGCTCGATGAGGTTTAGCGTGGCCGCGCCTGCGGAAAGCGCGCCGTCAATATCCAGCTCGGCATTGGCGTGCAGCGCTTCCACCGTAGCGCTGGTTTGGCTTTCCAGAAAGGCGCGGAAATCGCCCATCCGCGCTTTTTCGATTGTGATGCCCGCCGCCATAGCGTGGCCGCCGCCCTTCACCACAATACCCGCCGCCACGGCATCGCGCACCAACCGTCCCAAATCCACGCCCTGTATTGAGCGGCCGGAACCCGTGCCAACGCCGTTCGGATTAAACGCAATCGCGAACGCCGGACGCCGCGCCTTTTCCTTCAGCCGCGCCGCAATCAGCCCCACAATGCCGGGGTGCCATTTCTCATTTGCCGCCACGATAACCGGCGGCCCGCCGCCGCCTGCCAGATCAAAACCCATCACGGTTTCAGCCTCGGCCAGCATCACCTGCTCCATGGCTTGGCGCTCGCCGTTGAGCATATCCAGCTTCTCGGCGATGGCTTGCGCCTCGCCCTCATCGGTCAACGTCAGCAGTTTTGCACCCAGCGCCGCATCGCCAATCCGCCCGCCAGCATTGATGCGCGGGCCGAGCATAAAGCCGAAATGATAAATGTTCAGCGGCTCACCAAGGCGCGAAACGCGGGCCAGCGCGGCAATGCCCGCATTGCCAAATTTGCGCGCCACTTGAAGCCCCTTGACCACAAAAGCGCGGTTCAGCCCCGTCAGCGGCACCACATCGCACACGGTCGCCAGCGCCACCAAATCCAGCCAGTTCAGCAAATCCGGCATCTGCTTTGCTGAGTTGCCACGCAGCAGCCGCGTCACTTCCACCAGCACCATAAACACCACGCCTGCGGCGCAGAGATTACCCAAGTCCGACAAATCATCCTCGCGGTTCGGGTTAGCCACAGGCGTGCCATCCGGCAGCGCGCCGCCCACCTGATGGTGGTCAATCACGATCACCTCCGCGCCCGCCGCCCTGCCCGCCGCAATGGCGACCGCGCTGTTCGTGCCGCAATCCACCGTGATAATCAGCTTCGCGCCCCGCGCCGCCAGCTCTTCCATCGCGGTCGGGTTCGGGCCATAGCCCTCAAAAATCCGGTCCGGAATATAAATCTCATGCGGCACATCAAAGTGCATGAGCAGCTTTGAAACCAGCGCCGAAGAGCAAGCCCCATCCACATCATAGTCGCCAAAAATCGCCACTGGCTGGCGCTTCTCAATCGCCAAAACGATTCTGGCCGCCACGCTTGGAAGCTCAGTAATCCCGCGCGGGTCCGGCATCAGGTTTTTGATCGTCGGATTAAGATAGTCCAACGCGCCGTCTTCTGTCACGCCCCGCCCCGCCATAATCCGCGCCACCAAATCCGGGATATTATATTTTTGGCTCATAGCCAGCGCCGCGTTCCCGCTGCGCATATCCAGCCGCTCCACCCAGCGGTGCAGCGTGACAGATTGGCTGATATCGAGGAAGGTTTTGCGTTGTTGCATGAGTTTACCAGCCCAATTCAGAGTGCGAGCCAAGTCGCGCCAGCCGGAGACTTGTTGGCTCCAGTTTGGCGTAAATCAACACCAAGTCCGGCCTGATATGGCAGTCACGAAAATCTTTCCATTCGCCAGTGAGGGCATGGTCGCGCTGCGCAACCGGCAGCGGCTCATCGTTGGCGAGCATCGTCACAACCCGAACAAAATCCTCCTGAAGTACGCTTCGATGTTGCCCTTTAGATTCGCGCTTAAAATCTTTTCTAAATTGCGCGGTCTGCTCAATCGTCCGCATTGAGGTCAGCCATCAATGCGTCCACGCTGTTGAAGGCCTTAGTCTTGCCCGAGCGCGCTTCCTTCATAGCAGCAATCGTCTCGGCATTTGGCACCAGCGGCTCAAAGGGCAGCGCTTGTTCTTTGGCAACGCGGGTAAGCAACATCCGCATCGCATCCGAAATTGTCAGCCCCATCGTCGCCAGCACAACGGCGGCCTCGTCCTTCACAAGCTGGTCAACCCGCGCCTGAACAATTGCATTTGCACCCATGTCACTCACCTCATTTTGTGAATGACAATGTAATTCATATTGGTAAAGGTTTCAAGGCGTCGCCATTTTAGGATGCGCTTGGCACAAGCTACCAAATACACACCAGAATTTATCGACTCAGGCGCGCGGCGCATCGTTTCCGTGCGAACTTCGTGCGCTTTCCGTGCGATTTTCGGGCGTTTCCCGACCACATCTCGACCGGTCAAAACGTACTTAAAAAGACGAGGCTCAGCCCGCCCGTTCAATCCGGATCATCTGCGCACGGTCCACCAAATACCCATCCGCGCCAATCGATTCCAGCGCTTTGCGCACGGCGGCTTCTGTCGTTTCATGCGTGATGAGAATGACGTTCTTAGCCTTGTCAGCCCCGCCTTCAGGATTGCGCTGCACGATGGATTCCAGCGAAATATCGTTATCTGCCATATGCTTAGCAATGGCGGCGAACACGCCCGTCTTGTCTTCAACTGTCAAACGGATGAAATAACCACCGGCATGAGAGCGCATTTGCGCCTGCACATAGGGCTTCAATTCCTTGGCAGGATGGCCAAAAACCGGACCATGCTGGAACCCGGGCCGCGCTTTGGCGATATCGGCAAGGTCTCCCACCACCGCCGAAGCCGTCGCATTGCCTCCAGCACCGGGTCCAGACATAAGCAATTCACCTAATATATCAGTTTCAATAGACACCGCATTTAGAACACCATGAACCTGCGCAATCACAGATGAAGTGGGAACCATTGTCGGGTGCACGCGCTGCTCGATGCCGCTATCCGTCTTTTGCGCTACGCCTAACAGCTTGATTCGATAGCCTAATTCGGCGGCGGCCTTAATGTCGGCCTGCGTGATATTGCTAATGCCTTCGAGATAAATTTCGTCAGCAGCTATCTTCGTGCCAAAAGCCAGCGCCGTCAAAAGCGACAATTTATGCGCCGTGTCATTGCCTTCAATATCAAAAGTCGGGTCAGCTTCGGCATAGCCAAGACGCTGCGCATCGGCCAGGCAGTCCTCAAACGACAGGCCTTCCTGCTCCATGCGCGTCAAAATATAATTGCAAGTGCCGTTCAAAATGCCAAACACCCGCGAAACCGTATTGCCAGCCAGCGATTCCCGCATCACTTTAATAACCGGAATGCCGCCAGCAACTGCCGCTTCAAAGTTCAGAAGCAATCCTTTTTCTTCG
Organism: Phyllobacterium sp.; assembly: GCA_031430295.1. GTDB lineage: Bacteria > Pseudomonadota > Alphaproteobacteria > Rhizobiales > Rhizobiaceae > JANMEX01. The sequence goes on along the minus strand of JANPBE010000443.1, from coordinate 1,498 downwards.
GCCAAAGTAGCAAGTTCAACGCCATGATTTGCCAGCAGCGCCTTATTAGCCGTCACCACATGACGCCCCGCATTCAAGGCCGCCTTCACTGCCGAGTAGGCCGGAGAATTGCCGCCACCGCCGCCAATCAACTCGACAAAAACATCAATATCCGAGCGCGTTGCCAGCTCTACCGGATCATCAAACCAGTCGATTCCGTATAAATCCATGCCGCGATCACGCATACGGTTGCGTGCGCAAACTGCCCGCACTTCAATCTTGCGGCCGCACTGGCGCTCCAGCACAGTGGCCTGATCGCGCAGCACCCGCACAACAGAAAGCCCAACAGTACCAAGCCCAGCGATACCGATTTTAAGTGGTGCGGTCATAATTTAGTCCAGTCTAATAAAATCATAAATTCAGTGGTTTAGCGTCGTGCGTTAAGCGAAATCACGTTGTGCATCGTGGTATCCGCGCTCGACAAAAACTTCTTGATACTGCGTGCCGCTTGGCGAATACGATGCTCATTTTCCACCAATGCAAGGCGCACATAGTCATCGCCATGTTCGCCAAAACCAATACCGGGCGCTACCGCGACATCGGCTTTTTCGATGAGCAACTTGGAGAATTCCAACGAACCTAAGTGCTTGAATTTCTCAGGAATTGGCGCCCATGCAAACATCGTCGCTTCTGGCGCTGGAATGTGAAAACCGGCCTTGCCAAACGTATCCACCATCACATCGCGGCGGCGTTTATAGATGGAGCGCACTTCCGCAATATCCGAACCATCGCCATTTAGCGCCGAAGTCGCCGCGACTTGGATCGGCGTAAACGCACCGTAATCCAGATAGGATTTCACCCGCGTCAGCGCCGCAATCAGCTTCTCATTGCCAACCGCAAACCCCATACGCCAGCCCGGCATGGAGAACGTCTTCGACATAGACGTAAACTCAACCGCCACATCAATCGCGCCCGGCACCTGAAGGATGGATGGCGGGGGAACCCCGTCAAAATAGATTTCCGAATAGGCCAAATCAGACAAAACAATAATGTCGTGTTTCTTGGCGAATGCGATCACATCTTTGTAAAAATCTAACGTCGCTACCTTTGCCGTCGGGTTCGATGGATAGGAGATAATCAAGCAAATTGGCTTTGGAATTGAATGCTTTAGCCCGCGTTCAAGTGCTGGCACAAAGTGCTCATCCGGCTCCACAGGAATGGAGCGAATAACACCGCCCGCCATGATGAAACCGAAAGCATGGATTGGATATGACGGATTTGGACACAAAACCACATCGCCTGGCGCGGTAATCGCCTGCGCCATATTGGCAAAGCCCTCTTTGGAGCCAAGCGTCGCAACAATTTGTGTATCCGGATTGAGCTTCACGCCAAAACGGCGCTCATAATAGCCAGCCTGTGCGCGGCGAAGGCCCGGAATGCCCTTAGATGACGAATATCGGTGCGTGCGCGGGTCTTGCACAGCCTCGCACAGCTTATCCACAATGCTTTGCGGCGTCGG
>JANPBE010000442.1:0-1430 GCA_031430295.1 Phyllobacterium sp. | reverse complement strand
TTGAACCGTCATAAACCAACGTCGCCTCGTAGATGATCACGCTCGGATTTGTCTTGGCATCGCTGGCATAGTCTGGATTTTCTTTCATATAGACCTCATAAATTGGCTTACAGTCTGGCATGGCAATATCTTTGCCAAGTCCGGTCGCAATTTTCACCTTATCTGCGCAGCCATTCGTATCTTCATAAAGCGAACAATCGGCCGTATAGACACGCTTAAAACCCAGCGTCAGTTTCGAACCTTCAACCGTTGCAGTTTTCACATCCTCGTCCAGCGCGAAACTGTCATCAAATAGATGTTTTTGAGTCTTGGCATCAATCACAACGAACGGCATGCCGCCATTGTAACCGTCAGAGCCGGTGAAAAACACATAGTTGCCTTTGGCCTCCATGTAATAGCCCACCATGTCATCCTTGATGATAATCTCACCCGCCGTGGTTTCCTCGCAGGGCGCATCTTTTGGCAAAAGCGCTAGCTTATCAGCACCCAGTTCGCCCTTATCGACTTCTTTGACCATAAAATCCGCATAGCGCGAGCAGGTAATGGCAGGCGCAGCATCTTCCGCACCTTGTTCAATCGGTAGTTTGACGACATCGACCTTCGTCGGCAGGTCAAACGGGCCATGGTTTGCCTCCTGGGCAATTGCAGGCAGCGAATTGAGCAGGAAAGCCGTCATAGCAAGAGCAAGGGAAAGGCGCATGGAAAACTCCTCGATTTAGGGCACGGTTAGAGCAAGATGCGCGGGCAAATGCAACAAGGCTTGGCATTCCTATATGCCTGCTTTGGCAAAACTACCACGGCATGATGCCATCTCGTTTCGATGAGTGCTTCAACGTTTTGCTAAGCTTTAGCAAGTCGTGGATCACCGCGCGAATGTCCTGCCGGTTATCAACAAAAGCATCAGATTTGAGCGGTCCTGTGACATTCATCATAAGATCAAGATTGTCGATCAAATCGTAGTAAAATGACTCAGGTGCGTTCATTGTACCGCAATTGACGCCAAGTGGATGCTCGCTTTGGCAGGCCGACGATGTACGGCACTTTTTATAACGACAGTTTCGTGGAAAATTGGCGTGGCGTGCCATCAGCCTGAACAGGCGATTGAGCATTTCAAATATCTCGTCTTCTTTAACGCGTAGTTCGTTGCGAGCGTCCAGTGCAATTTGCGCCGCAGAGCGCCGCGCTTCCCTTAGTGGCAGTAGGTATGGGTTTGTTGAATGCATGTTTAATCTCCTTCATTGATTGTTGGTTTTTTCACAGCGGGCAAATCTTCCTCGTTGCCACGCTCCGTTGCCGGTCTGGCTATTGTATAATCTTTGGGGAAGCCGGGTGTGTGGTCCTGCCTTCTAAAGATTTAATGTGTGACATCGCCACACACCCGGCTCGGTGTTCTTGCGCTGACCCAGTCACTCCCGAAAACCTTCCGCCCT
>JANPBE010000441.1:0-1519 GCA_031430295.1 Phyllobacterium sp. | reverse complement strand
CTTAATACGGACGGCGAAGAGGCGCGAATTGCAGGCGGCGCGGTGCGCAATGCGCTGATGGGAATGCCAGTTGCGGACATTGATATTGCGACCACCGCGCTGCCGCAGGACGTTATCCACCGTGCCACTGAGGCGGGATACAAAAGCATTCCAACCGGCATTGAGCATGGCACAGTGACGCTGCTGGTGGATGGCGAGGCGTTTGAAGTGACGACACTTCGAGCGGACATTGAGACCAATGGCCGTCATGCAACAGTGCAATTCGGACGTGACTGGAATGCCGATGCGGCACGGCGGGATTTTACGATTAACGGGCTTTACGTTGATGCGGATGGCACAGTTTTTGATAGTGTCGGTGGTTTGAAGGATATCGAGACCAAAACGCTGCGCTTCATTGGCGACGCCGATGCGCGGGTGCGCGAGGACTATTTGCGGATATTGCGGTTTTTCCGCTTCTTTGCCTGGTATGGCAGTGGCCGGCCTGATGCCGATGGCATTCGCGCTTGTGCCCGCCTGAAGGATGGATTGAAGCAGCTATCTGCTGAGCGTGTCTGGGCAGAGATGAAAAAACTGCTGTCCGCGCCGGACCCCTCGCGGGCGCTCTTGTGGATGCGGCAATCCGGAGTTTTGACTGAAGTTTTGCCAGAAAGTGAGAAATGGGGCATTGATGGCATTCATGGGATGATGGCCGCCGAGCGTGATTTAGGCTGGAAACAGGAGCCCATGCTGCGCCTGATGTCGATTGTTCCGCCTTATGATGTGCGTATGGAGGAGCTTGGCAAACGCCTGAAACTTGCCAATGCGGAGCGGGACCGACTGGAGCTGTGGGCGAAGGCTGCTTTACCTGCGCCGGATTTGGATAATCGCATCTTTGCGCGAAATCTGTATCGCAGTGATGTTTCCGGCATTGTGGATCGTCTGCGCTTGGCGCTGTCGTCTGCCCGCGCTTTGGCGGCTTCAGACGATAAGGAAATGATGAAAGCGGCGGGCTATTCGCGGCTCTTGGATTTTGCCGTGAAATGGCAGATGCCGAAATTTCCCGTCAGCGGCGCGGACCTCTTGGCGCGCGGCATGGCTCCCGGTTTGAAACTCGGCGCAAAGCTAAAAGCGCTGGAAGATGAATGGGTTGCCAGCGATTTTACTTTGAGCGCCGAAGAACTGCTAGATTCTTGACAAAATCCGCATTCGCGCTCACATTTGTTGCATGAATATGATCCCGCTTATTGAAGCCAAGGAGAGTTTGATAGAGCTCGCTCACCGTGTTGAAAACGGCGAGACGATCATTATTACCCAAGATGGCAAGCCGCTGTTTGAGATGGTGGCTGCGAAAGAGCCGCCAAAACGCAAAGGTGGCCTCGATATGGAAGCTGGCCGACGTTTTTTGGATAGCATTGGCGTAACTGATCCATTTCCGTATGTGGCTGAAGATTTTGATGATCCGTTGCCGGAAGATTTTTTGCTGAGACCGTGACTTGCTGTCTTCTCCCCGCGTCTTGCGGGGAGAAGATGCCGACAGGCA
>JANPBE010000440.1:0-9495 GCA_031430295.1 Phyllobacterium sp. | reverse complement strand
GCCCACTCCGCGGCAGCAAATGTGCGGTAGGGAGAAAAGCCACTGTAGTTTTTTTCAATCATGCCGCACTAAATTCCGCTTTAACTCTATGATCTGGCTGCCTTTTCTTGCAGTCCTGTTTGGCTGGTGCGCCGTTGTAGTTCGCTCATTACTGCATCCAAAGGCACGCCTGCAATTTTTAACACCACCAACCAATGATAGAGTAAATCTGCGGATTCCGAAATCAGACCTTCGTTGTCCTTGGTCACGGCGGCAATTACCGATTCTACTGCCTCTTCGCCCATCTTTTGGGCAGCTTTTTCAATGCCACGAGCCATTAGCTTGGCGGTATAGGAGGTTTCATCCCCGCTGGCGTCGCGGGAGGCGATAATGGTTTCCAAGTCTTTTAGTGAAAATGACATGAGGACTTCTTTAGTGAATTGGGTCCAGCCGCATAGGAATGCCGGCCTTTGCCATGTGTAATTTGGCTTCCTGTATCGTATAAGTGCCGAAATGGAAAATGGAAGCGGCGAGCACGGCTGCGGCATGGCCTTGTTTCACGCCTGCAACCAAATGATCGAGGTTGCCAACGCCGCCGGATGCGATGACCGGAACACGCACGGCATCGGCTACGGCGCGGGTTAACTCCAACTCGTAGCCGATTTTTGCGCCATCGCGGTCCATTGACGTGAGCAGGATTTCGCCAGCGCCAAGGTCTGTGACTTTGCGGGCAAATTCCACTGCATCAATGCCTGTAGCGGTGCGACCGCCATGGGTGAAGATTTCCCAGCGGTTCTCTTCATTGGGTTTTGAGACCTTTTTGGCGTCAATTGCCACAACAATGCACTGATTTCCGAACTTATCAGCGGCTTCCGCCACAAATTCGGGGCGAAGCACGGCTGTTGTGTTGATGGAGACTTTATCAGCGCCAGCGAGTAATAGCCTGCGAATATCCGCAATTTGCCGGACCCCGCCGCCGACAGTGAGAGGCATGAAGCATTGCTCGGCGGTGCGGGCGATGACATCGAAAATGGTTTCGCGATTGTCGGAGGAGGCTGTGATGTCCAAGAAACAGAGCTCGTCAGCACCGGCAGCATCATAGGCTTTGGCGGCTTCGACGGGGTCGCCGGCGTCAATGAGGTCGAGAAAGTTCACGCCTTTGACGACGCGGCCGCCTTTGACGTCGAGGCAGGGGATGATGCGGGCTTTGAGGGTCATGCTGAATTTCTCAATAATTTCAATGCCTCAGCTGGATCAATCCGCCCGTCATAAAGCGCGCGGCCGGAAATTGCACCTTCTAGGATGGCGCATTCGGGAGCGGCTAGTTTGCGGATGTCATCTAGGGAAGCGAGGCCGCCGGAGGCGATGACGGGAATGGAGACTGATTTTGCAAGTTCCAGAGTTGAGTCCCAATTGATGCCGGCCAAAATGCCATCGCGGTCAATGTCGGTATAGATGATCGCGGCGACGCCCGCGCCTTCAAATTTTTGAGCCAATTCAATGACTTGCAGCTCGGACGCCTCGCCCCAGCCTTCGACAGCGACCTTGCCGCCCTTCGCATCTATGCCAACGGCGACTTTGCCGGGGAATAATTTGCAGGCCTCTTTGACCAGCGCGGGGTCACGAACAGCGACAGTGCCGAGGATGACGCGGGCTAATCCCTTGTCGAGCCAGCTCTCAATATGGGCAAGGGTGCGGATGCCACCGCCTAATTGGACAGGGTTTTTGGTGGCCTTCAATATGGCCTCCACCGCCGCGCCATTGACCGATTGGCCCTCAAACGCGCCATTCAAATCCACGACATGCAGCCAGCTAAAGCCTTGATTTTCAAAGGCTAATGCTTGCGCGGCAGGGTTTTCATTATAGACCGTAGCGCTGGCCATTTCGCCCAGTTTGAGGCGAACACACTGGCCGTCTTTGATGTCAATTGCAGGGAAAAGGATCACGGCTTCCACCTTAAGAAATTCTGTATGAGAGCCAACCCAAGTGTCTGGCTTTTTTCCGGATGGAATTGAGTGCCTACCATATTGTCGCGGGCGACGGTGGCGGTCATTTGGCCGCCGTAGTCAACGGTGGCCAGACGGTCCTCCGGGCGGGCGGTTTGGAAATGGTAGGAATGGACGAAATAGGCGTGCAATCCAGCGTTTCCAGTCGAAATTCCGGCAAAAACGGGGTGTTCGCGGGTTAAATTGATCGTGTTCCAGCCGATTTGCGGAATTTTTAGGGTTTTGTCTGATGGCGTCATTTCGACGACATCGCCTTTAATCCAGTCTAACCCAAGCGTAATCGTCTTTTCCAGCCCACGCGATGACATAAGCTGCATGCCGACGCAAATGCCTAGAAATGGACGCGCTTTGGTGATTACGGCGTCATTTAGAGCCTCAATCATGCCAGAAACAGCCGATAATCCGGCTTTGCAGTCGGCATAAGCGCCGACGCCGGGTAAAACGATGCGGTCGGCGGCGGCGACAATATCGGCTTTATCGGTCAAAATTATCTCGGCTGAAATGCCCGCCTCACGGGCGCTGCGTTCAAAGGCTTTGGTGGCTGAACGCAAATTGCCGGAGCCGTAATCGATGATGGCAACGCGCATTAAATGTTTCCTGTGAGCGGAATGAGATTGGTCGAGAGTGATACGCCAACCGCCCGAGATGGATACGGAATGCGTGCGGAAACCATACGGGAAGCGTACATCTCCTCCGCTTGGCGCTCGTTTTTCGCCACGACCACATCAGCCTCACTGAAACCCGCTGATTCCAGCGAGCGCTTCAGCCATGCACCGCCCTCATGCCCAATGATCACATTGAGACCAAAGGTGATGATCGCTGAAAGCGGGGCGGCGTTTGGAAGGTCAGCCCAATAAAGCACCGCGCCTAAAATTCCAATCGCAGCGAAATACAGCGCGGCTTCGAGCCATAGCTTTTTCCACAACAGCCAGACCAGCGGTAGCGCGAAGGCGAATACGATAAACCCGTCTTTGACGAAACGGGTGGTCTCGCCGGTCGGGCCTTCGCGTCCGGTCATGACGATGTAGCTGGTCATACGAACCTCAAACTATCAGCGTGCCCTTGGTGGAAGGAATGGCTTCCTTCTGGCGCGGGTCAGTTTCGATGGCCACGCGGAGCACGCGGGCAACTGCTTTGAAACAGGTTTCGGCCAGATGATGGTTGTTGTCAAAATAGTGATTCATGACGTGGAGCGTCATACCGCCGTTTTGGGCGAGCGCATTGAAGAACTCGCGCACCAACTCGGTGTCGAACGTACCGATTTTGGGGGCAGAGAAATTGACGTTCCATACCAAAAAGGGGCGACCGGAAACATCCAGCGCCGCCTTGGTCAGCGTGCCGTCCATTGCAAGGTCTGTGGAGGCATAGCGGTTGATGCCGCGACGCTCGCCGAGCGCTTTGGAAATGGCTTGGCCAAGTGCGATGCCGGTATCTTCGGCAGTGTGGTGATCGTCGATATGCAGATCGCCCTTGGCGCGCACTTTAATGTCGATCAGCGAATGGCGCGAAAGCTGTTCAAGCATATGGTCGAAAAAGCCGATGCCTGTTTGAACATCGTAGGTTCCTGTTCCATCCAAATTGACGGAGACTTCAATGCTCGTTTCCTTGGTGGAACGGCTAATGCTGGCGGTGCGCTTTGTCACGGGCTTTATCCTGTGGCTGGTTTATAGCGCCTCATAACAGCCAAAGGTTAAAATGCAAAGTTATGAGTTAGATGTGAAGTATGGAAAGTTTAATGACGCGTATATGTCCGTGACTATCAAGGCCTGCGAAGCGGCACATCACACTTGCCGTCATTCCGGCCAAGCGCAGCGCAGAGCCGGAATCCAGAGATGGGAAGGTGGAAAACTGATGTGCTCATGGGCCTAAATGGTTTGATTTTAACTGGGGCTTTGCCGACCATTAGGTCCACCCTCAATCTCTACACATCTGGATTCCGGCTCTGCGCTGCGCTTGGCCGGAATGACGACGCGGGGGCGGGCAAGCGTTTTGCCCACCGATACACGGGGATAAAAATCTCGACGCATATTTGCATTTCAAAATTTGCTCCATACATAGAAGCGGCAAACGGCGCGGTGATTGGTGGTCTGATGAGATCAATCCGAGCGGCTATAAGGAGAATTGTAAATGACAACGATTGTGAGCATTCGCAAAGGCAATAAGGTGGTGATTGCTGGCGACGGGCAGGTGTCGCTTGGCCAGACGGTGATGAAGGGCAATGCCCGCAAGGTGCGCACGCTGGGCAATGGCACGGTGATTGCCGGATTTGCCGGAGCAACGGCAGATGCGTTTACGCTGCTGGAGAGGCTTGAGACTAAGATTGAACAATATCCCGGGCAGCTAACCCGCGCCTGCGTTGAGCTGGCTAAAGAGTGGCGGACAGACCGCTATCTGCGCCGCTTGGAAGCCATGATGATAGTGGCGGATAAAAGCGTAACGCTGGGCCTTACTGGCAATGGCGATGTGTTGGAGCCGGAATATGGCGTGATGGCGATTGGTTCGGGTGGCAATTATGCGCTGGCAGCAGCGCGTGCCTTGATTGACAGCGACAAAAATGCCGAGGAAATTGCCAAGACTGCCATGAGTATTGCCGCCGACATATGCGTTTATACCAATCATCAGCTGGTAATTGAGACATTGGATACTGATTCGGCTCCGAAACTACTTTCGGACAAGAATTAACCGATGCTGTCGCCACGCGATATTGAGACGGCGGTTAGCCGCAAAATAATCACGGCAGCGCAGCGCGATGCGCTGCTGAGACTGACCCTCGCAGATGACCAGTCCATTGAGGCCGTTGAAACGCCGGACGAAGAATTGCGGTTGGTTGGCGGCGGCAATGATATATTTGTGACGATCGGTATCCTGCTATTTCTAGCAGGGGCGACATTTGCGTTGTCGTCACTATTCACCAATGGCCCGAGTCCGATTGTGGGCATTGCCGCGTTTTCCATTTTGGTGATTGCGCAGATTGTGACGCGCCAGAAGCGGATGCGGCTTTCGTCCACGGTGCTGGCAGTGCTGTTTATGGGCTGTGCAGGCTATTTCGTCTGGCTCGGCATTGGCAGCCAAATTGACCTTTCTGCGTTGAGCAAAAATCCGTTCGCGGTCTTTAGTCTGCGTGGCACGGCGGGCTGGCTATCGCTGGCGGGAACAGCCGCATTCGTTGGTGTGGCGGCTGCCTATTTCTGGCACTTTAGGGTTCCGGTTCTTGCGGCGATTATCGCGCTGGCACTCACAGGGTTTGCCTTTATTCAAACGGGGCTGTTTCTTTACGACGGTGTTTTGGCGGGCACGGTCGCCGTGCCGATGGCGGACCAAATCATCCCAGCAGTCTTGCGCAATGCGCTTTATATGCCGCTGATTTGCGGGCTGATCGTGTTTGGCATTGCCGTGAAGCTGGACTTGCACGACCGCGAGCGGCGCACCGTCTGGTCTGACTGCGCGTTTTGGCTCCATGTGGTTTCAGCGCCAATGTTAGTCCATCCGCTGTTTATAATGGCGACGGGGCAATCACTTGGCGGGGCAGACATTGCGCCGGGTTTTGATGCTGTTATCGGGCTTGTGGTCTTAATCGCAGTGTTCACTTATGTGGCACTGGCGATAGACAGGCGCTCGTTGCTGGTCCCAACGCTGGGCTATTTTGGAACGCTGGGCGTTCAAAACCTTGTGGGCCACACAGCGCAGAGCGCAGGCATTCCGCCGATTGCGCTGGTTCTGGTGAGCGTCGGGGCCTTGGTGATTATGTTTGGCGCAGGCTGGCAGCACATCCGCCATGTTGTGGTGAGCAGGACATTGCCCGCCTCACTATTAAAGCGCTTGCCGCCAATAAAGATTTGAGGGCTGGACATGAATGAAATCACATTCCGCGCGGTAACGCCCAAAGATTTAGCCCTGTTGAAAAAGTGGATTGCCTCACCGTACTGGCAGGGCGAGACAGAAGCAGCCGCCATTATGGCTAATCTGGACTCAGACTCTATCGAGCCAATGATTGTTGAATTGGACGACAAGCCTGTTGCCTATGTGCAGACTTATGATCCGCATATGGAAGATGCCCATCGCTATCAGGACCAGCCGTTTGGGACGATTGGCATTGATCTGTCGATTGGCGATGGGGCGGATATGAACAAGGGTCTGGGCACCGACATTTTGCTGGGGCTCTCCGAGATGCTGTTTGAAGAAGGCGTGATGCGGCTGATTATGGATCCGCATCCGAGTAATAAGACGGCAATTGCCTGCTATAAGAAGGCGGGTTTTGCCGCCTTTGACACACGTGAATCATTATCCGGGCCAGTGCTGATGATGGCGCTGGATAATCAGAACGAGCTGGATGATTGACGTGCTGCCAAAAGTGCATACATTGTATTCACTTATGAAGGGACACTAAATCATGACCTCTGCAAACCCTGCGACGACGGTTCGTTTTTCCGAGAAGACGCTTGTCGATATGGATCGCTTTGCCAAGCTCACAAAGCGGTCACGCTCGTTTATCATCAATGAGGCGGTGGAGAGCTATTTAGAGGACCGCATCGCCTATCTTGCCGATTTAGATGCGGCGGTGGCCTCAATTGAGGCGCAGCCAACTTTTAGCGCGGAGAGTGTTTTCGGCTGGATGAAGACATGGGGCACAAAAGACGAGACATCTTTGGCAAAGGCTGGCTTGGCCGCATCTCCTAAATGAGGATTGAGTTTACCACTCCTGCTTTGCGCGATCTCGAAGAGCTGCGGACATATCTCTCGGCGCGTTCCGGTTATGGATTGCCCAACGTTCTTGGCGATATCGAATCTACAGTAAGTGATATTCCGAAAAGCATTTCGCGGGGCCACAAAACGCCACGTGATGATGTATGGGAGCGCGTTTCCAGCCGCTATAAATTTGTGATTCCCTACCATGTGCGGGGTGGAGCGGTTTATATTCTGCGCATTTATCACCCCAAACGCGAACCACTGGATTATGATAATTTGAAATTGTGATCGCCTACACACCCATGGAAATCAGCGTTAAGCATACCCATTTCAGTAACAGTCAAACTTACCAGACATTGGATTTTATATGACCACTTTTTCCCCCCGCGAAATTGTTTCTGAATTAGACCGTCACATTATCGGCCAGAAGGATGCCAAGCGTGCTGTGGCTATCGCTCTGCGCAATCGCTGGCGCCGTCAGCAACTTGACGGGCAGATGCGCGAAGAGGTGATGCCGAAGAATATCCTCATGATTGGACCTACCGGCGTTGGCAAGACGGAAATCTCCCGCCGTTTGGCAAAGCTGGCCGGTGCGCCGTTTATCAAGGTTGAGGCGACGAAGTTCACCGAAGTGGGCTATGTGGGCCGCGATGTGGAGCAGATTATCCGTGACTTGGTAGAGGCGGGCATTGTGCTAATCCGCACCAAGCGTCGTGAAGACGTGAAGGCGAAAGCCCATGTCAACGCTGAAGAGCGAGTACTGGACGCGCTGGTGGGGAAGACGGCCAGTCCTGCCACTCGCGATTCGTTTCGCAAAAAGCTGCGCGATGGCGAGTTGGACGAAAAGGACATTGAAGTTGAGGTGGCGGATAATGGCCAGCCTTCGTTTGAAGTTCCCGGTATGGGTGGCTCTGGCATCGGCATGATTAACCTGTCGGATATGCTGGGCAAGGCTATGGGCGGGCGCACCAAAACCATCAAGACAACGGTGAAGAAGTCTTATGATTTCTTGGTGACGGACGAGAGTGATAAGCTGATCGACATGGACCAGATTAACCGCGAGGCGGTGCAGGCCACGGAAGACAATGGTATTGTGTTCCTCGACGAGATTGACAAGATTTGCGCCCGCGATGGCGGATCCGGTGCTGGGGTTTCTCGTGAAGGCGTGCAGCGTGATTTATTGCCGTTGATTGAAGGCACAACGGTTTCGACCAAATATGGCCCTGTGAAGACCGACCATATTTTGTTCATTGCCTCCGGCGCGTTTCATGTAGCCAAGCCTTCGGACTTGTTACCCGAGTTGCAGGGCCGTTTGCCAATCCGCGTGGAGCTGTCAGCTCTATCACGCGAAGACATGCGCCGGATTTTGACTGAGACTGAGGCCAGTCTCATCAAGCAATATATCGCTTTGATGGGCACGGAAGGTGTGGCGCTGGAGTTTACCGATGATGCGTTGGATGGTTTGGCGGATATTGCTGTTGATTTGAATTCGACGGTGGAAAATATCGGCGCACGGCGCTTGCAGACAGTGATGGAGCGGGTGCTGGATGAAATATCCTACGACGCGCCGGACAAAAATGGCACCGCATTCAAAATTGATGCGGACTATGTGAAGAAACATGTCGGGGCTTTGGCCAAGAACACTGATCTTTCCCGCTTCATTTTGTAGACCGCCCGAATATTGCCACATGTGGCCTGAAAACCACTCGACTTGAAGCCTGTTCTAAAGTTAAGGACGGGCTTCCTCTCAAGGGTTCTAGGTTCATGAAATTCAGGCATATTTTAATCTCAGCAGCGGCCCTGTGGCTTTGTTCCAGTCTGGCACAGGCGGCGACGGTTGTGCCTGAAGGCAATCATTTCCCTGAGCAGCCGGACATTCCGTTTGCCTCGACCAAGCGCACGGCAGCGACAAAATCCAGCTTTGAGGCCAAGTACCAGAAGGTTCTCGATCTTTTGAAGAACGACGCGGATTTGCGCGCCAAGATTAAAACAATCGCGTCGCAATACGGCATTTCACCAATCCATATGGTTGGCGCGATTGTGGGCGAGCATACCTATAATGTGAATGCCTATGATCGCTTGCAGACATATTATGTCAAAGCGCTGGCTTATGTGGCTTCTGATATTGTGTTTGAAAATGGCGGGGAATCCGTCTCGGATTTCGTGGCGCGGCCGGAGTTTGAAAAGTGCAATTCACTGTCTGGCTCGGAAGCCTTGTGGATCTGCCGTGAGCGGGTTTGGAATGCCAGCTTTCGCGGCAAGACCATTGGCGACACGGAATTTCCGGACAACCGCTTCAGTGCGGTGTTCTTCCAGCCATTTTATGCCGGACAGACGTTTGGTCTTGGCCAGCTTAACCCGCTAACGGCGCTGCAAATGACGGACCGTGTACATGCCGTTTCCGGCTTGCCGAAACTTGACGTGAAGAACGCTAAAGAAGTTTATAACACGATTATGGACCCGGATTTGACGCTGCCATACATGGCCGCGACCATCCAAAACTCAATTGAAGCCTACAAGAAGATTGCGGGATTTGATATTTCAGACAATCCTGGTCTGACGGCGACGCTGTATAATCTGGGTGATCCAGAGGCGCGGGCGTCGGCGCTTAAGGCAGAGAACGAGCGCCGCAAGGCGGCGGGTGAGCCGGAAAAAGTGCCGGAAGAGAACTACTATGGCTGGCTGGTGAATGATAAAATCGCTGATCTTAAAGCGTTGTTTTAGCGCGCTGCGAAATTAGTTCGGTCATTTTCTGTAAGGTTGAACGGTCGAGATCAGCAATCGTGCGGGCCAGCAGATTTGCCAGCTCCGTGGCTGCCGGATC
>JANPBE010000439.1:0-2805 GCA_031430295.1 Phyllobacterium sp. | reverse complement strand
GCCGGAGAAGGGATGACCGGACTTTGCCGAGTAAGTGATGCCCATAGATGAGCCATCGGCGAATTTTATGCGCGCGGCACCTTGGACATGAATGAAGAACGCTTCAATCTTGTCGGCCACATAGACTAGCTCTAGGCCCCTGCCCGCCAAGTAGCCCCGTTCAATGACGCCGCGATCAGGATATTCATCAACGCCGTTGGCAGTTTTGCGGGCAAAGCGGAAGGACGGGTCAAAGCCTTGCGGGCGACTTGCTTCATCCAGCTCAATTAAGTCATCCGGCATCCGGTAAAGCGGAATGGGAAAGGCTTCGGTTTTGGTTCGCGAGCCTTCCACGATTGGTTCGTAAAAGCCGGTGACGAGGCCGGAAGGGCCATCGTCCGATTTCAACATCACAGGCGTGAAGTGGGCTTCGAAGAAGTGCTTGGCAGATGCGCCACTCGTAATGGAGGAAGCCAGCGCCGCGTCAAACGAAGGCTTGAACGCCGCAAAGGGTATCGCCCCATCGCGATAGTGCTTCACGCCCGCTTGCGTAGCCGAGCGACAGAAGGCCTGAAACGCCGTTAGATGATCGTCGTTATGCCAGCCAGGCAGCGCGTCAAAACTGACGGCTTTTGAAACTATTGACAGCATCGCTCACTCTTCGGCTTCGGTGGCAACCAGCTTCCAGTTGGGATCGCGCGAACGGGTGTCACGGGCGAACGTCCAGACGTCTTTGACTTCGGTAACGGCTTCCTTATCGCCGTCGATAACCGTGCCATCCTTGTCAAGTGTAGCGGAGATTAATTGGCTGACCAGCTTTAATGTGATCTGCGCCTCAGTGCCCTTGACTTCTGCATCTGATATATCGGCCTTGGATATACCAACGAAGGATGATTGAATTTTCTCGCCGCGCATTTCGCGCTCATCAATGGCGGACGAAAAACCATCAAACACGTCTTTCGACAACAACCCTTTCAGTGCCTTACGATCCCCGTCGGCATAAGCCGTGACGATCATTTCGTAGGCCATTTTCGCGCCATTGATAAAGCCATCCGGATCAAACGACGGGTCGCTGTCTTTCAGGGCACGCAAGCCGTTATTGGCCTCTGTGCCCGGCTTGGTCACAGCATCTATAGCTGTGTAGTCTTTTTCACCGTCCGCTTTACGCTTCGGCAAGGTGATGACGTTGCCTTCGGTGACCGCGCCATCAATCTTCTCGCGCCGCGAACCGGCGTAGGGGTCAAACGGTGTTTTCTCATTTCCTGTGCGTTTGCCCAAGACATTGCGCAGTTGGTAGAAAACAACCGCTGCCGCGACGATAAAAATCAGCGTGCCGAAATCAAGATATTGCATGTTCGCTTTCCGTATTTTCGCTGCGTGGTGCAGCCTACTACTCTTGATATAGTCCGCAATGGCCCATCATTCAAACCCGCATTGTGCCAAGACTGCGCCAAAGACTCGACATTCGGTTTTTTCATCACCATATCTTGGGAGCAATTGGCATTTAGACAGATGCCAAAACTTATAAGTGGAACAATATTTTGGGCTTTCTTCCCATTCTCATTCTCGCCTATCCGCTGTTGGAAATCGCAGTTCTCATCATGGTTGGCAGCTCAATCGGCGTTTTTGCGACGATTGGGCTGATTATTGGTACTGGCATTTTAGGCGCGATGCTATTGCGGTTTCAAGGCTTTGCACTGCTGACGCGGATGCGCAGCGAGATAAATGCCGGGCGGATGCCAGAAAAAGAAATGGCCGATGGCGCAATGATCGCCTTTGGCGGCGTACTTTTGATGATACCCGGCTTTATCAGCGATATTTTTGGGATATTGCTGTTTATCCCGCAGGTGCGCAACTTTTTGCGGTCTTATCTAGGGCGCAACATGACCGTTGTTCGTGCTGGTGCGCGGCAGCGACGCGACGGCGTGGTGGATTTGGATGTGAGCGAATATCAACACACAGATGATAAGGATAGTCGCTCGCCTTGGCGTTTGCCATCCGATAAGAACTAGCGCTGACGGGGCCTCACAATTCTTGCCACAAAGGTCACTTCATGCTAGCGACCAGCCCGATAATTTAGACGCTTATATCCACCGCAGCGTTAGAAGAGGAACTATTTATGGCTACTGAAGAAAACGCTGGCAATGGCGCTGCGCCGTCACTCAATATTTTGGCGCAATATTTGAAGGATCTTTCGTTTGAAAGTCCCGGTGCGCCTCTGTCATTGCGTCCGCGCGAAAAGGCCCCGAACATCAATATCAACGTTAATGTGAATGCAAATCCGCTTTCTGAAACGGATTTCGATGTTGTGTTGGCGCTTGATGCCAAGGCGACCGACGGTAAGGACGTTTTGTTCCACTGCGAACTGACGTATGGCGGGGTGTTCCGTCTTGAGAATTTTCCACAAGAGCATGTTTTGCCTTTGCTCTTCATCGAGTGCCCGCGTTTGATTTTTCCGTTTGCCCGTCAGATCGTGGCCGAGGCCACTCGTAACGGCGGCTTCCCGCCACTGATGATCGACCCGATTGATTTTGCTGGCATGTTCCAACAACGCCTCGCTGAAGAACAAGCTAAGGCCAAGGTTGCCGTAAACTAAAATTGGCGAATAGTTTTTTGAAAAGGGCCCGTGCTTTGTGCGGGCCTTTCTCTTATCCGGTATAGCCGGAAATTTTGCGCCAGATGGCTTGATCGCCGAGTTTTTTGACCAAAGCCGAATGTGCTTCTGCCTCTTCTGCGGTAAGACGGAGTGGCAGAGCGGCGGGACGTGGTTTCACGTGAATCACTGATTCAGGCAAGTCGCGGGTGCCAACTTTTTCGGTTTCCGCC
>JANPBE010000438.1:0-14044 GCA_031430295.1 Phyllobacterium sp. | reverse complement strand
CGTGGCTGACCATACCTGCCCTTGTTGGCCCGCTGATTGGCCCGCCGCTGGGCGGTTTTATCACTACCTATTTTACCTGGCATTGGATATTCCTCATAAACATCCCTATTGGGATCGCCGGCATCGCTGCAACGCTGCTGTTTTTGCCCTCGCTGCAAACCTATGATGCGGGACCATTTGATCTGCGGGGATTGATTTTGACTGGCGTTGCGGCGGCGGGAATTGTCTTCGGCCTTTCGGTGATTAGCCTGCCCGCGCTGCCGCCAAGCGTGGGTTTGTCGGCGATTGCGGTGGGCGTGCTGTCGGCGTTTGCATATGTCTATCATGCCAAGCACAGCCCTGCTCCCGTGCTGCGGCTATCTATTCTCGCCAATCCGGTGCTGCGCGCCACGATTATTGGCGGCTCGCTGTTTCGCATTGGCATTGGGGCGATGCCGTTTTTAATGCCGCTGATGTTGCAGCTTGGCTTTGGGTTGAATCCGTTCCAATCCGGCATGATTACCTTTGTCGGGGCGCTGGGGGCGCTTTCCATGAAGTTTGCGGCGCAATCCACATTTGCCCGCTACGGCTTCCGCAATGTGCTGCTGACGATGTCGATTTTGTCGAGCGTTTCCATCATGGCCATCGGCGGGTTTAGCCCCGGCGTGCCGTTTGCGGTGCTTTATTTCCTGCTACTGGCGGGCGGGTTTACGCGCTCGCTGTTTTTCACAGGCCTCAATGCGCTGGCATTTTCGGAAGTGGATAGCGCTGATATTTCTCATGCGTCGGCGCTCTCCGTCGTGTCACAGCAACTCAGCATCGCGCTTGGCGTGGCGTTGGCGGGCGGGCTATTGGAAGCCAGCACATTTGTTACCGGAACGACTTTGAGCGTGGGCGATTTCCAAATCGCGTTTGTAGTGATTGGCATCGTTACGGCGTTTGGCGTGCTGCCTTTCGTCAATATGCGCAGCGATACCGGCGTCGCTGTTTCCGGCCATGTGCCCAAACTCCCACCCTTGCCGTGACGGTCTAACACGCCTACATGCCGGATATCGTTTTCAGCGCATTTGCGGAGCCTTGCATGTCCAGCCTTATTGACCAGTTTGATGTTTCCTCCGATCAGCTTCGCGCGATGTTAGCGCAGGCACTGGACAAGGCGGATGATGGCGAATTGTTTTTGGAACATAGCCAGAGCGAAGGCTTGTCGTTCGATAATGGCAAGCTGAAACAAGCCTCATATAATGAAGACAAGGGCTTTGGTCTGCGCGCTGTGGCTGGCGAGGCAGTTGGCTATGCGCACTCAGGCGAGCTGAGTGCAGCGGCGCTGAAGCGGGCATCGGATGCGGTGCGTGCTGTGCAGCGCGGCTATAATGGCACTTATTCTGCTGCACCTGCGGGGACAAATGTCAAACTATACGGCGATGAAAACCCGCTGCTCGGCCCCACTTTTGAGACAAAAGTGAAGCTGCTGCAGGAAATAGACGCCTATGTGCGCGACAAAGACCCGAAGGTGCGGCAGGTTTCCATTTCGCTTGGTGCCTCATATCAGATCGTGGAAATTCTGCGAGCCGATGGCCATTTTGTGAAAGATATTCGCCCGCTGGTGCGCTTATCCATTTCAGTCGTTGTCGGCGAAGGCGATCGGCAAGAGTCCGGCTCTTACGGTGCGGGCGGGCGCAAGGGCTTTGGTGAATTTATCGCCTCAGACGCATGGCGTCACGGCGCGGACGAGGCGCTGCGCCAAGCGCTGGTGAACCTGCAAGCCGTTGCTGCGCCTGCCGGAACATTTGATATTGTGCTTTCTTCCGGTTGGCCGGGCGTGATGCTGCATGAGGCAGTCGGCCACGGGCTTGAGGGCGATTTTAACCGCAAGAAGACCTCTGCTTTTGCAGGCCTGATGGGCCAGCAAGTGGCTGCCAAAGGCGTGACCGTGGTGGATGACGGCACAATGTTCGAGCGGCGCGGCTCGCTTTCGATTGATGATGAAGGCACGCCGACCAACTGCACGACGCTGATCGAAGACGGCAAGCTGGTCGGCTATATGCAAGACCGCCAGAACGCGCGGCTGATGGGCGTGAACCCCACCGGCAACGGCCGCCGCGAAGGCTACGCCCATGTGCCGATGCCGCGCATGACCAACACTTATATGCTGGGCGGACAGCACACGCCGGAAGAAATTATCTCGTCCGTCAAAAACGGCATTTATGCCGTGTCATTCGGCGGTGGGCAAGTGGACATCACCTCCGGCAAGTTCGTGTTCGGCTGCACGGAAGCCTACATAATTGAAAACGGCAAAATCGCCGCCCCCATCAAAGGCGCGATGCTGATTGGCAATGGCCCCGAATCCATGCACCGCGTTTCAATGGTCGGCAATGATTTGAAGCTGGATTTGGGCATCGGCATGTGCGGGAAACAGGGCCAAGGCGTGCCAGTGGGTGTCGGGCAGCCGCATTTGCGGATGGATCAGGTGACGGTGGGCGGGACCAGTGTCTGAGGGATTAAGGTTTGCTTTAATCCTAGAATGGCGGATTAAAGTTTTTGCCTAAAAACTTTAATCTTCTCCCAATGAACTAAGGTTTACTTTAATTCCATTGCATCAGATTAAAGTTTTTGATACAAAACTTTAATCTGATGCAATGGAATTAGGCCTACTTTAATGGATCCCAATGAGTTTAAAAATTCCACGAGTGGCACCTTAGTTCCAACAATTGCCAACCAAATGGCTTTTATTCCGAATCCATTACCACCGAAAATCGATTATAGCGAAATTGCTAGTCCCCTCGCACAGGCTATGCAAGCAATAGGCGAACTCAACGCTATGGGTCGCAATATGACAAACCCTATGCTTGTAATACGCCCCTTGCAGCGGAAAGAGGCCTTGCTGTCATCAGCGATGGAAGGCACATATACAACTGCGAACGCTCTCGTTCTAGCTGAAGCAGACGAGGACGCAAATGTTGATGCCTCGACTATTGAGGTTAGAAACTATACACGTGCGTTCGAGGCAGCAGACAAAATGCGCCAAGAAATACCGATATCGAACAGGTTGATAAAGGAAACACACCGCGTCTTACTTAGCCAAGTTTCTTCTCATCGTGGCATCAATAAACACCCAGGAGAATACAAAAACCAACAAAATTTTATTGGCGGATATAATCGGAAAATTGAGGATGCCCGCTTCGTTCCACCACCACCAGCAGAAACCGAATTGGCGATGGCGGAGTTAGAAAAATATATCAACCGCCAAAACGACGGAGGCATCCCGCCAATTATTGATGCGGCTCTGATTCATTATCAATTTGAAACCATCCACCCATTTGCTGATGGTAATGGACGTGTAGGGAGGATACTTATTCCAATATACCTGATGGAAGTCGGCGTGCTTGCCAGTCCTCTGCTATACTTAAGTCCATCAGTCGAAGGACAAAAAGACAGCTACGTGGACCTCATGCTTGATGTTTCTAAAAATGGTTCATGGACCCCATGGATCAAGTTCTTTTTGAACCTCGTGACTCAATCATGCAATGCCGCGCAAAAAACCTTTAGTGAACTAGAATTACTTCGTCGAATTTTTGGTGGAAAAATCTCGGAAGCAAAAGGATCGGCTAGGCTAGTTACAATAGCAAACGAACTTTTTATTTCACCAGTTGTTTCAATACCTGAAACAGCCAAACGGTTTAGTATATCTTATCCTTCGGCCAAAGGCCTGATCGAACGCTTAGTTGATCTCGAAATTTTGACCGAACTAGATGAGAGTTCCAACCCCAAACTTTATATCTGCTGGCCCGTAATTGACCTTAGTGAGGGACGATCCCCCTCCCTCACTAACTCACCCGCGCGATACAAAAATCAATAACCTCCAGCAGCGCGTCTTTCTGCGGCGTCGCAGGCAGTGGCGCTAGGGCATCCCTTGCAATTTCGCCGAAGTGGCGGGCGCGTTGGATGGTGTCGTTGATTGTGCCGTGCTTGCGCAAGTAAGTGAGTGCGGTTTCGAGATTTTCGTCTGTCGCTGCGCCGCCTTCGATGCATGCGCGCCAGAAGGTGCGCTCGGTGTCTGTGCCACGGCGATAGGCCAAAATGACGGGGAGTGTGACTTTGCCTTCGCGGAAATCATCACCGACGTTTTTGCCAAGATCGCGGGCGTTGCCGCCGTAATCCAGCGCATCATCGACGAGTTGGAACGCCAGCCCTAAATTCAAACCATAGGAGCGCAGCGCGGAACGCTCGGCCTTAGCTGATTTCGCGATAATCGGGCCAACTTCGGCGGCGGCGGAAAATAGCGCCGCGGTTTTGGCCTTGATGACGGCAAGATATTCATCTTCCGTGGTTTCAAGATTTTTGGCAGCCGACAGTTGCATCACTTCGCCTTCGGCAATGACACTTGCGGCAGAAGACAGCACATCCAGCGCTTCCAGCGAGCCAACTTCGACCATCATGCGGAAGGCTTGGCCGAGCAGAAAATCGCCAACCAAAACGGATGCCTGATTGCCCCAGATCATGCGGGCGGTGCGCTTGCCACGGCGCAGGTCGCTTTCATCCACCACGTCATCGTGCAAAAGAGTTGCGGTATGCATGAACTCAACGGCGGTTGCCAGTTTGATATGGCCATCGCCCTTATAGCCGATCATTTGCGCGGCGGCCAAGGTGAGCATGGGGCGAAGGCGCTTGCCGCCGGAGGAAATCAAATGATTGGCGATTTCGGGAATCATTTCCACGTCTGAGCCTGCCTTAGACAATATCAACTCATTGACGCGGCCCATATCGGCAGCGGTCAGTTCGACCAGCGGCTTTATGCCCGCTATTGTTTTTTTGCCTTCTTCGATTGATAGCACGACGCCCACTGTCGTAGTCTCCTGTTTGGGCCACACTAAACGACGTTGGGGGGTGGCCTCAAGTGGCGAAATGGCGCGGGTGTGGATACAATGCGTCAATGAAGCTCACAAATTCAGCCGTTTCCACTCATCAGCAACATCTCCCATGGTTTTGGGTGTGCCATCAATGATCCAAGCCATAAACGGGCGGTCAAACGCGAAGCCCGGTCCGCATTCTTCTGCCATAAAACGGCGCACATTCTGGGTGTTGCGATAGGATTTGGTGACAGGCGTTTGCCGGTAAATCACTTCGCTATGCCAATAGAATGTTTGCATGGACGGCCTCCACATTATAGGAATTGAAATACAAATATCGAGCGATGTAAATCGCGGTGCTTGCATTTCCTATCTACCCTTGCCACATCAAATCCATGATTGAACTTGTGCGCACCAACGATCCCGTTTTGATTTCCTTCATTTGCTCGCTGCTGAAAGACTCAGACATTGAGCACTTTGTGGCCGATACGCACATGAGCATTTTTGAAGGCTCACTCGGCATTATCCCGCGCCGGATTATGGTCGATAGCGATTATGAAACACAGGCGCGGCGCTTGATCAAAGATGCAGGGCTTGGCGAAGAGCTGAAGCCATGAGCGAAACGGTGGACGCGTTCCATCGCGGGCGCTTTGTGGTGGTGCAGCCCAAGGGCAAGGGCCATCGCTCAGGGATTGATGCCATGTTGTTGGCGGGCGTGGTGTCCTTCGGCTTTGATGGCCATGTCGTGGACCTTGGCGCAGGTGCTGGCGCGGCAGGGTTGGCGGTTGCCAGTCGTTGTTTGGATGCGACTGTGACGCTTGTGGAGCGCGATAGTCTGATGGCGGAATTTGCTAGAAAATCCGTTGCTCACGCAAGTAATAGCGGAATTGCAGGCCGCGCTCATGTCATTGAGGCCGATGTGACTTTGACAGGCAAGCAGCGTGTGGACGCAGGTCTTCCAGACAATCACTTTGATTTTGCCATTATGAACCCGCCGTTTAACCCCGCCCGCGATAGGCAAACGCCGGATGCCTTAAAAAGCGACGCTCATGTGATGGCGCCGCATATGTTTGAAACATGGCTGCGCACGGCGGCGGCCATTGTGAAAGCCAGCGGCAGCATTGCGATTATTGCGCGGCCGCAATCCCTGCCGGATATTTTCGAGGCGATGAAAAACCGCTTTGGCGGCACAAGGATTGTGCCCGTGTTGGCGAGGGATAATGAGCCTGCCATACGCATCATTGTTTACGCCACCAAGGGTAGCCGTGCGGATCTTTCGCTCATGCCGCCGCTGGTGCTGCATGGGCCAACGGGCAATGGTTTTTTGCCGCGGGCGGAAGCGATTTGCAATGGTGTGGCGGGATTGTTTGATTGGCCATTGCAGCGCCATAAATAATGCTTAGGTACGGGGCATCACTATAAGGAAATATCCGTTTTGAAACGTCTGATTACCCGCCTCATCCCCGCCCGTTTTCGCTCCAATACTGTCGAAATTCCGGTCGTGCGCCTCTCCGGTGCGATTATGACAGGTGGGTCGGCATTTCGCCCTTCACTTTCGCTGGCCAGTTGCGCGCCTTTGCTGGAGAAGGCATTTGCGGAAAAAAACGCTCCTGCGGTGGCGATTTCAATAAATTCGCCGGGTGGTTCGCCTGTTCAATCGCGGTTGATATATCGGCGTATCCGCGATTTGGCAGTAGAGAACAAGAAGACAGTTTTGGTCTACATGGAAGATGTGGCGGCGTCCGGCGGCTATATGATTGCGGTCGCTGGCGATGAAATCATCGCTGATCCCTCTTCTATCGTCGGCTCAATTGGCGTCGTCTCATCCATGTTTGGCTTCCCTGAACTTTTGAAGAAAATTGGCGTCGAGCGTCGCGTTTATACCGCGGGCACAAACAAGGCGACGCTTGATCCTTTCAAGCCGGAAAATAAATCCGATATTGCCCATCTCAAAGCGTTGCAGTTGGAAATTCATGCTACGTTCATCAACATGGTCAAAGAGCGGCGCGGTGCGAAGCTGAGTGATGATCCAGACCTGTTCACAGGCCTTTTTTGGACAGGCAGCCGTGCGCTGGAGCTGGGTTTGGTTGATCGACTAGGCGACATGCGCTCGGACTTAAAAGCCCGCTATGGTGCAAAAACCAAGCTTAAACTCATTGCGCAATCCAAGGGTCTGTTTGGCTTGCGCGGCGGCGGTACGCCGGGTGTCAGCGCCAACCATATCGCGGCAAGCGCAGCGCAGGGTCTGATGGAAACAGCGGATGAGCGCGCGTTGTGGGCGCAATTCGGGCTATAAAATTTGGGCTGTTCGTATCATGAAGACTGGCATAGTCTTAAGTCACAAACACCCATGTAGGGGATGAGGATGCAATTTACATTTTACGCCTTTATTGGCGCGTTGGGCTATTACTGGTATTCAAAGTTCAAGCGCGATGCGGAAATTGCGCACAAAAAGGCACGTCGTGCAGAAAAAGAGCGTGAGACTGGTGCTGTTGCGACGTTAATCAGGGATGAAAAGACCGGCGAGTACACGGTCGAAAAAGAGTGATCGTCTTCGCACCCGCTAAAATAAATCTCGCGCTTCACATTACAGGCCAGCGGCCTGATGGCTATCATCTACTTGAAAGCGTCGTGGTGTTCGCCAAGGTCGGAGACACTTTGACGATCAATGGCGCGCCGCATGATGAGCTAACTTTTTCTGGGCCTTTTGGCAACAACTTGCAAGCAGACGCGGCCACAAACTTAGTTCTCAAAGCGCGCGATGCGATGCGACATGCAGCCAGCGCCAAGAAGCGCCTCGCCCCGCCGGTTCATATTCATCTAGAAAAAAATCTCCCCCTCAGTTCTGGCATCGGCGGTGGCTCTGCGGATGCGGCGGCCACCATCAAGGCACTGAATGACTTTTGGGAGCTTGGCCTAAGCGAGGCGGCGCTGTTGGCGCTTGGCTTGCCGCTTGGTGCAGATGTGCCGATGTGTATTCTCGGCAAGCCATTGATCGCCAGCGGTATTGGCGATGTCATCACGCCGATTTCTCACATGCCGGAGCTATCGCTTGTATTGGTCAATCCAAGTGTCGGCATTTCCACACCGCAGATTTTCAAGGCCCTGTTTAACAAGTTAAATGGACAACTGCCGGAAATAATCCCCAGCGCAAACTGGGGAGCGGGTGATGTGATCGCTTATCTCTCATCCACCCGCAACGACCTTGAGCCACCAGCATTGGAATTCTGCACCGCAATTGGTGATGTGATAAAGTCACTGAACGAAAGCGGCGCGCTGCTCGCGCGCATGTCCGGCTCAGGCGCGACGTGTTTTGGTATTTATGACAATGGCTCAGCCTCGCAAGCGGCCGCTGATTCAATCGCCAAAGCACGGCCAAACTGGTGGGTGGCTTAACGCTCTGCCAGCGCCAACTTTGCTCCCAGCGCCACAAATGCCACAGCAAATGTGCGGCGCATCCAAGCCATGACGGCGGGGCGTGAAATCACATGCTCGCGCATTTGCGCTGCCAACAGGCCATAAAGTGCGAAAATCAGAAATGTCGCCAGCGTGAAGATGCCAGATAATTCCAGCATTAACGGTAGCGAATTGGGGCTGTTGGCGGGCACAAACTGCGGCAGGAAAGCGAAGAAGAAGATCGTGAGTTTGGGGTTGAGCAAGTTTATCAACACCGCTTGGACAATTACCTGCATGGCACTGCGCGGCGCGACATCAGACTCAACTTTTAAGGTTCCGGTTTCCTTCAGCGTTTGAAAAGCCATCCACAACAGATAGGCTACACCAGCGTATTTCAAAATCTCAAACGCGATTGCGCTTGTGTGCAGCAATGCGGCCAGCCCCGTAATCGCCGCCGCCATGTGCGGCAAACAGCCAAGCGTGCAGCCGAACGCAGCAATGATGCCGGCTTTGGCACCTCGTGAAAGCCCAGCGGCAATCGTATAAAGCGCACCAGTACCTGGAGATGCGACAACAATTAGGGTCGTAATAAAAAACTCTGGCGACATCATAGCCCTCTCCCTCGGCCATGCAAACCATGGCGGCGGGTCGCAGTCAATTAGTGGCAAGTAAAATATGAGCCTACCGGCCAGCAGGCACGATTTCCGCATTCATCTTACGGCTGGCTAGCCCCCGTGCCAAAGCCTCCGAAGTTGCAGCCGATTTGCACAAGGCGAGCGCTTGTCTTTTGGTGATGAGCAATCCGTCAGTTAGAGCGGTCTCACGCCTCATAATGCGTGAGAAAAAAGCCGGACGGCCTTCAAGTGAACGGGAAAATCGTGCGGGGCTTTGGCTTATCACGCAATGCCGCTCGACACTTTCGACCCAGTTGGCGCTGACGCGCGCGCCGGGTTCCAGCAACAAAAGCCAATCGCCGCGCGCTTGGGAAATGCATGCGCTCAGGGACGCGCCACTCAAAACAGTACAGCCTGCCTGTTCGGCGATACGCGTGGTTTGGTCCGTTGAACCGTGATCGAGGACGATCACATCGCGCACTAAACCTTGCACCGCACCGCTCACTAATGGCAACAGCGTGCGGCTTAGCGAGTCCTCGTGATTAGTCGTTTCTATGATAATGCTCAACATGCCCGCTGATAGCGCATTGTTTGCCTCAAGCAAACAGCAAATAAGTTCTTGCTTTGTTCCCTCAAATCACTAGGATTATATTCAACAAACTGAGTCGAAAGGTTCACATCATGGACATAGTCAGAGCCGCAGACAGTGCTGCTTTTTCACATAATGCGCTGTTAGCGGATGGGTTGATTGGTAAAAGTGGCTATCGCATTCCCGATGAGCGACGCCGTGGCCGCGCGGCTGCGCTTAACCCTTCGGGTCGATTTGAGAAGCAAGCTCGTGAGGGTTTTGATGATGGATGGCAGAATTTTGAAGAATTGCCACCGTTTAAGACTGAGGTAGTTCAGGAAAAGCCGCGCACCATTATTACCAAAAATGACTCGCCCGACCTGTCATTTGATCGCTCGGTAAATCCTTATCGTGGTTGCGAGCATGGATGCATCTATTGTTTTGCTCGGCCCTCACACGCTTACATGGGACTTTCTGCGGGGCTGGATTTTGAAAGCAAGCTGTTTGCCAAGCCGGATGCGGCACGGCTGTTGGAGCGCGAGATTTCGCGGCCCGGTTATGAGGCGCGGACGATTGCTATTGGTACCAACACTGACCCTTATCAGCCCATAGAGAAGCAATGGCGTATTATGCGCGAGATATTGGAAGTGTTGGACGGGGCGAACCATCCTGTTGCAATCGTTACGAAATCTGCGCTGGTGACACGCGATATTGATATTTTATCACGCATGGCAAATCGCGGTTTGGCGAAGGTGGCGTTGTCGATTACCACCATGGACCGCACTTTGGCACGCAATATGGAACCACGAGCTTCAACGCCGACGAAGCGTCTTGAGGCGCTAAAGGCGTTGAATGAGGCTGGAATCCCGACATCTGTGATGGTGGCACCGGTGATTCCAGGGTTAAACGACCATGAAATTGAGAAGATTTTGGATGCGGCGCGGGGTCAAGGCGTTGTGGAGGCTGGCTATGTGATTTTGCGGCTGCCGCTGGAGGTCTCGCCTTTGTTCAAGGATTGGCTGTTGCGGCACTATCCGGATCGGTACCGCCATGTGCTTTCGCTCATACGTTCCATGCGCGATGGCAAGGATTACGATGCTGAATGGGGTAAGCGGATGACGGGGACTGGGCCTTATGCTTGGTCTATTGGTCGTCGTTTTGAGCTGGCGGCGACTAGATTAGGTATGAATATCAATCGCTTAAAGCTGCGGACGGATTTGTTTGTGCCGCCGCTTGCGGGAGGTACACAGCTAAAGTTGTTTTAGAATCCGGACATCCCCCTGTCCTGATGATGACTGCCGCCTCCCCCCGGGCCGGCAGTTCTGCCCTCGCTTAACCGCCGCAAGTTAATAGTGAGGGCTTGCGGAGAATCGGACTGAGTGCCAAGCCATTGAATATTATGGCTAAACGCTCATCCGATTCTCCGTCGCTATTTGAACTTCCGGTTTCTCCAGATTTTTCTCATGAGACGCGGCTTTATGCGGGCGGGTGTTTGGCGGTTGCGGGTACGGATGAGGCGGGGCGCGGGCCACTGGCTGGTCCGGTGGTAGCGGCAGCGGTAGTTTTGGACGCGCTGAATATTCCTTTGGGCCTTGATGACTCCAAGCGACTTAAAAAAAGTCAACGAGAACAAGCATTTACGGATATTTTGGCGAAGGCCAAGGCGATTGCGTTTTGTTCGCTATCGGCGGAGGAAATTGACCGGACGGATATTCGAAAGGCCAGTTTGGAGGCGATGCGACGGGCTGTGGCGGCACTTAGCATCAAAGCGGATCACGTTTTGGTGGACGGTCGCGATGTGCCAACGGGACTTAGTTGCCCTGCGACTGCGCTCATCAAGGGCGACCAACGATCACTTTCTATTGCCGCAGCGTCCATTGTGGCGAAGGTTATGCGTGATCGGGGAATGCACGAAGTCGGTACGGAATGGATACGGTATGGGTTCGGAAACCATGCGGGCTATGGCACGAGGGCTCATACTGACGCGCTTGCGGAACATGGACCTTTGCCACGGATTCATCGTTTTACATTCGCGCCTATACGCACAAGTTAACGTGAAAACGCCGCCTGCAAATCTCTTTGCGGCGGCGTAAAATTTGAAGATTAACCTTGCTTAGTTCAGGCGTGCCTTCACTTCAGAAATCGCGGACTTGAAGTGGTCCGCCGCGCTGCTGCCTTCGAGCAGTTTTGACGATGCGGCGATGGCGATATCAACAGCGGATGCCCGCACTGCGTTTACTGCGTCGGCTTCGGCCTGACCTATTTTCTGTTCGGCCTGAGCCGTGCGACGACGCACAAATTCTTCGGACTTGGTTTTGGCATCGCTACGCAAAGCATCGGCTTCGCGCTTGGCTGCTTCAACGATTTCGGAAGCGTCTTTTTCAGCTTGCTTGCGCTTGCTTTGATACTCGACGAGAAGCGCCTTTGCTTCATCGCGCAGGCGGCGCGCTTCGTCTAAATCGGCTTTGATTTTATCGGCACGCGCATCAAGTGCCTTGCCCATCATTGCTGGTACTTTCATGTACATCATGATGCCGAGGAAAATTACCAAACCAGCGAAGGCCCAAAACGTGTTGTCCAACATGGTGCTATTCCTTCGCTGCTTTGACAGCCGCAGATATTTGCGCTGGCGTAAACTTTGCGCCTGTCAGCTTACCTAGAATGGCGGCTGTTGTGTCTTCAGCGATCTTAGCAACTTGTGTCATGCCCGAAGCGCGAACAGCAGCGATGCGTGTTTCAGCTTCCGCCACTTTTTTGGCCAGACCAGCCTCATTGGACTTGGTCTCAGCTTCGGCTTCGGCTTTGGCGGCATTGCGGGCTTCGTTGCCAATCTTGGCAGCGTTGGCGCGGGCTGTTGCCAATTCCTGCTCGTAAGCAGCAACGGCAGCGTCTGCCTCTTCCTTCATCTTGGCAGCTTCTGCCAAGTCACGGGAAATGCGGTCGCTACGGTTTTCTAAAATACCACCAATGCGCGGAACGATAACACGCGAAAGCAGGATGTAGAATAATCCAAAGGTAAGCGCCAACCAGAGAAGCTGCGATGCGAACGATGTCGTATCAAAGGGAGGAAACACTCCCGAATGCTCGCCTTCGCTTGCCACACCGGTTTCTGTATGCACGGTCTCACCTGCCGGCGTTGCAGCCGGAGTTGTCGTCGTGGTTTCCTCGGCCAATGCCTCGGTTACAAAAAACATGGGATCACCTGATTGGTAAAAGACTTGATGAATAAAAGTCCGGCCGCATTCATTGCGGCCGGTCAGAACTTTACGATTGGTCTTAAACCGCGAAAAGCAAAAGAAGAGCAATGAGAAGCGAGAAAATGCCGAGAGCTTCAGTAACCGCGAAGCCGAAAATCAAACGGCCGAACTGGCCATCAGCAGCTGATGGGTTGCGCAGAGCGCCAGCCAAATAGTTGCCGAAAATTGTGCCGAGGCCGATACCTGCGCCACCCATGCCCAAGCATGCGATGCCTGCGCCGATGTACTTTGCTGCTACTGGATCCATTTTAATCTCCTTTGGATTTCAACATTTTATGAAACGGCGGATACACTGCCGGTAAACTTTTTTCTAGTGCTCTTTTAATGACCTGGGTGAATTGCGTCATTCAGATACATGCATGTCAAAACGGTGAACACATATGCCTGAAGGAAAGCAACTAGAAATTCGAGACCTGTGAGGGCCACTGTCATTGCCAGCGGCAAAATAGAACCGCCAATACCAACCGCGCCCATGGCTGAGAGCGAAACAACGAAACCTGCGAACACTTTCAGCGTGATGTGGCCAGCCAGCATGTTTGCAAATAAACGAACTGAAAGGCTGATTGGGCGCGAAAGGAACGAAATCAACTCAATAAGTACCACAAGCGGCACCAATAATGCCGGAATGCCATGCGGCACGAACAGCTTCAAGAAGCCGAAGCCGTGCTTGTAGAAGCCGTAGCCAACAACAACCAACATAACGAGCATCGAAAGCGCGAACGTCACGATCAAATGGCTGGTGATTGTGAAGAAATAAGGAACCATGCCGAACAAATTGGCCACGAGCACAAACATAAACAGCGAAAACACCAGCGGGAAGAACTTCATTCCGGCGCTGCCCGCGCTGTCTTTCAGCGTGGTGGCGACAAATTCATAGGCCATTTCGGAGATGGACTGGAGCCGGCCGGGTATGAGCGCGCGACCGGCTGTCGAGAAAAACAGCAGCGCTGCGGCAAACGCTACGGTAATCACCATAAAGGCGGCGGAATTTGTGAAAGACACATCATAGCCGCCGATTTCTAGCGGCACCCATTTTTCGATGCGAAACTGATGGATTGGATCTGTACCGGCCACGTTCTAGTCCTCTTTATCGTCCGCCCACGCATTGCCCGGCGGTGTCGCGGGCTCATCTGAGGGTTTCATATCGGACCCTCTCTCCGATTTACTCGGCGCAATCAAGCCCACCGAGCGCAAAATATTCAAAATTCCAGCACAAAACCCCAAAATGACAAAAATAATTATTCCCCATGGCGAGATGCCCGCCAATTTATCCAAAGACCAGCCGATAATGAACCCCACGAAAATCGCCGCGATGAACTCGCTGGATAATTTCATGGCGTAGGCGGTGCCTGCCATGCCATCGGTCTTTCGGGCTTGCCCATT